>CANGBQ010000019.1 GCA_947451985.1 Chitinophagaceae bacterium
CACAGGGATGAAGTGATTGAATCTTATTGTACAGTAGAAGACAGTGTTACCATCACAGGATTGCGCAGAAGCAAGGGCTGGGCCGATAATCAATATGTATATTTTGTCATAAAACTATCCCAGCCCATTAAAAATTGGGAGTATTGGATAGATGATGCACAGCTGGATGCTTCTAATATGAATCAGTTGCATGGAAAAAACATAAAAGCTGCTTTCAGATTTGACAATAGCACTTCGGCAGATTTGTTTATTAAAGTAGCCATTTCTCCGGTCAGTGTGGAAGGTGCCAAAAAGAACCTGCTAGCCGAGGTAGGAAATCAATCATTTGAACAAATAAAGGCAGCAGGCATAGAAAAATGGAATAAAGAGTTGTCCAAAATTGAAGTGCAATCAAAGGACACCAACCAATTAAAAGTTTTCTATACAGCGTTGTATCACACCGCCATCGTGCCTAATATCAATATGGATGTAGATGGTCAGTACAGGGGAAGAGACAATCAAATCCATCAAGCTACTGGATTTACTTATTATTCTGTTTTCTCACTCTGGGACACCTACCGGGCGGCTCATCCTTTTTATACAATCATTGATCGACAGCGGACGCTGGATTATATTAAAACGTTTCTAGTGCAATATCAACAAGGAGGTCGATTGCCGGTGTGGGAATTGGCATCTTGCGAAACAGATTGTATGATTGGTTATCATAGCGTGCCTGTGATAGTGGATGCATACAACAAAGGCATCAAAGATTTTGATACAAAACTCGCCTTAGAAGCCATGTTGCATAGTGCCAACAGAAATCAGGCTGGATTGAGTGCTTATGTAAAAAATGGAGTGATGACCTCTGATGATGAGCAGGAAAGTGTCAGTAAAACATTGGAGTACGCTTACGATGATTATTGTATTGCATTGTTTGCAAAAAGTATTGGCGAACAAAAGATATATGATGATTTTATTAAACGAGCACAGTATTATAAAAATACTCTAGATCTACAAACGGGTTTTATGCGTCCCTTAAAAAATGGAGAATGGCTCAGCCCTTTTAATCCCACAGAAGTCAACAATCATTTCACAGAAGCCAATAGCTGGCAATATTCCTTTTATTTTCCTCAAGATATTCATGGATACATCAATATGATGGGTGGCCCCAATCAATTGGAACAGAAATTGGATGCATTGTTCAAAGCCAATTCTCAAATGTCAGGAAGGGATCAGAGTGATATTACTGGGCTTATTGGTCAGTATGCTCATGGAAATGAACCCAGCCATCATATCATTTATCTATACGATTATACATCCCATCCCTATAAAGCACAGGAGCTTGCAAACCGAGTGATGAAAGACATGTACAGCAATCATCCTGACGGATTAATTGGCAATGAAGATTGCGGACAAATGAGTGCCTGGTATGTGTTGAGTGCTCTTGGCTTTTATCCGGTCACACCCGGAAACAATACGTATATGATTGGAAGCCCTCAATTTGAGTTGGCAGTCATTCATTTGGAAAATGGCAAATCTTTTGTCATCAATGCTCCTGGATCGAATAGCGCCAATCATTTTATACAATCTGTCACCATGAGTTCTGCGAAATCCCTGAAGCCCGTTCCGTGGAAATATGCTTTTCTTCGTCACGAAGATATGGCCGATGGAGGGCTCGTTAGTTTTATCATGGGGAATCGACCATCCGATTTTTTATCCATACCCATGAACGACACTCCATTGATGGATTTTCCAAATGCAAAGCTGGTTATGAATCCGCGTATAACGGGTGGGGGCCTTTCTTTTAGAAGCAGTAAATTAATTAGCATTGCTTCTTCCCAACAAAATGTTCGATTGTATTATAGTTTGGATGGCTCAACTGACTACCGAAATATGCAGTTGTATAAAGGTCCTATCACTATTAAAGAATCTGCAACTGTCTATGCGATTGCCGTTGACAACTTTGGAAATAAAAGTTTTGTGTCGACGGCCCATTATAAAAAGATGAATCACAATTGGTCTGTTCAATTGAATACTCAATACCAATCACAATATGATGGGGGAGGACCTGAAGGTTTGATCGATGGTATTCGTGGAACAACCAACTGGCGAATGGGCAATTGGCAAGGGTATCAACAAGCCAACTTGGATGTTGTCATTGATTTAAAGAAAGCCCAATCGGTATCAAACATAAAGATCGGTTTTTTGCAAGATGTGCGTTCTTGGATTGTAATTCCTGCTGAAGTGGAGGTACAGCTATCTTCGGATGGAAAATCTTTTGTAAAAGTTTATGCAGGTAACAACTTCTTGCCTATTGAAGATTTGACCCCCCAATTAAAAACGGTTGAAGCCTATTTTTCAAAACAATCCATTCGATTTGTTCGGGTGCTAGCAAAGCAATATGGGAAACTACCCAGTTGGCATGAAGGGGCAGGCGGAGATACCCATATTTTTGTAGATGAGATAGAGGTGGAGTAGATTATTAAGGTTCAAGGTTTAAGGTTCAACGTTCAACGCATGAAGTATAAAGTTGTTTAGCACTTCAGTCGTTTAGATGTTGATGTATAAAAAGATATTGATAGGCAAATGCCAGCTCAACAAAAAAAGGAACCAGGTTTACCTGATTCCTTTTAAAATAAAATACAATCTTCAATTATCGCTTTTCAAAATCGGAAGCATGTGTCAAGATCTCAGATGGGTTTCTCAATTTGCTTCTTTTTCTGCTATAGCTAAAATATACTATTAAGCCAATGATCATCCATAAGAGTGCAGCTTTTAAGGTGAATGGATCAATGGCTACAATCATGCCAATGCAAATCAATGCACCCAGAATAGGAACGATGGGAACCAATGGTGTTTTGAAAGGTCTTTCAATGTGAGGGCTTTTGATGCGCAAAATCCATACGCCCAAACTTACCAATACAAATGCCAGCAATGTTCCAAAGCTGGTCAAATCGCCCGCCACATGGCCTGGTACAAAAGCAGCAAATAGTCCTACAAAAACAAATAAAATCCAGTTGGCCTTATAAGGTGTTTTGTATTTGGGATGCAATTCTCCAAATGCTTTCGGAATCAGCCCGTCATTGCTCATGGTATAGAATACCCGGCTTTGTCCCATTAACATCACCAAAATTACAGAACTAAAGCCTGCAAGGATGGCAACGGTAACGCCTGTGGCCAACCAGCCATACCCATGCATATAAGTTGAAATCGCATAGGCTACAGAAGCCTCTCTTCCTTTTTCAGGATCTACAAAATCTTGCCAATTGGCAACTCCCGTGAGTACGTGACCAAACAAAATGTATAAAACGGTACAAACGGCCAATGAGCCCAATATACCAATGGGCATGTCTCTTTTGGGGTTTTTGGCTTCCTGCGCAGCAGTGCTCACCGCATCAAAACCGATGAAAGCAAAGAATACAATGGCTGCGCCCCCTACAACACCACCCCAGCCATGTTTGAAAAATCCGTCATAGCTTACCAGTACTTTGCCGGCTGCATCTTTTACTGGTGCGGTCCCAGCAGGAATCATATAAGGAGTATGATTGGCTGGATTGATAAACTGCCAACCCACCACAATAAAGATGAGCACAATAGCCACTTTTATAAATACGATGATGGCATTTACCAGTGCACTTTCCTGTGTGCCTTTGATGAGCAACATGGTTAGCATTAAAATAATCAATAGGGCGGGGGCATTGAGGTATCCTTGATGAAGAACACCAGCAGCATCTGTAAATTGTTCAAAAGGAGAGTGACACCATTCGTAGGGAATTCGGTTGTCGAGTAATTTATTCAGGTACTCACTCCAGGCAATACTCACGGTGGCGGCACCGAGTGCATATTCCATAATTAAAGCCCAGCCAATAATCCAGGCAATCAATTCTCCCATGGTTACATAGCTGTAAGCGTAGGCACTTCCTGCAATGGGAATCATAGAGGCAAACTCAGCGTAGCACAATCCCGCAAAAGCACAACCAATGGCTGCAATGACGAATGAAAGGGTTACTGCGGGTCCGGCAGCCTGACCGGCGGCGGCAGCCGTTCTTACAAAAAGACCTGCACCAATAATAGCGCCTATTCCAAGGGCTATCAAACTTCCGGCCCCAAGGGTTCTTTTTAATCCTTTTTCCGAATCAGCTGCTTGGGCCAACATCTGATCCAATGATTTTCTGGCAAATAAACTCATATGGTTGTATGTTTTTGTAATTGATTACGGAAAAATAAGGAAATAATAGCTAAAATCACTGCTCCATTTGGTTTTTTATATATGAAATGGAACAAACTTATTTAATCTTATATTGCAATATCAATTGCTGATTATGGCGCATTCTTCCACTGCTGAAAAAAAAACCAACCGATTGACATTGTACATTGTAGTGGCAATGTTGTTGGGTATTCTGGTAGGGCATTTTGTCAATACCCAATCCTCACCTGAATTTATAAAAGCATTTGCACCCAAAATTAAATTGCTGGCAACTGTTTTTTTAAGAATGGTACAAATGATTATTGCGCCACTCGTTTTCGCCACACTTGTCGTGGGTATTGCCAAACTGGGAGATTTGAAAACAGTGGGAAGAGTGGGTGGAAAAGCAATGATTTGGTTTATTTCTGCTTCCTTGCTCAGCCTTACCTTAGGATTGATTTTGGTAACGCTTACCAAACCAGGAGTAGGCGTGAATATCGCCAATGCAGATTTGGAAGGAGCCAAAGATTTGATGGGCAAAACAAAAGAGTTTTCTGTAGACAAATTTGTAGAGCACGTGGTTCCTCGGAGTGTCATTGAGGCCATGGCCACTAATGAAATTTTACAATTGGTCGTTTTTTCAATATTCTTTGGGGTGGCACTCACAACGATTGGTAAAAAGGGAGAATCCATCATCCATGCGTTGGACGCACTTACTCACGTGGTGCTCAAAATGGTTTCTTATGTGATGAATCTTGCTCCCATAGGGGTCTTTGGTGCCATGGCAGGTGTAATTGCCATCAAGGGGTTGGGTATTCTTGCAACCTATGCATATTACATTGGGTCATTTTATTTAGGACTGACGGTGTTGTGGATTATTTTATTGTTGGTGGGGTATGCTATTCTTAAGCACCGGCTTTTTGTGTTACTGAAAAGACTCTCTAGTCCGATGACCATCGCTTTTAATACTGCCAGCAGTGAAGCGGTGTTTCCTAAATTGGTAGAAGAGATGGAGCGATTTGGTTGCAACAACAAAATTGTTTCTTTCACCTTGCCCCTGGGTTATTCTTTTAATTTGGATGGGAGCATGATGTATATGACGTTTGCCAGTATGTTCATTGCCCAGGCCTACAACCTGACTGCTATTACCGGAAACATCGGCACTCAAATCGCTATGCTGCTCGTGTTTATGTTGACCAGCAAAGGCATTGCCGGCGTTCCAAGAGCATCCTTAGTGGTGGTGTTGGCAACAGGATCCATGTTTGGCATTCCACCCGAGGGCATTGGCTTGGTATTGGCAATTGATACATTTTGCGATATGGGAAGAAGCATGACCAATGTATTAGGGAATGCGCTCGCAACCGCTGCCGTTAGTAAATGGGAGAATGCGCTGGAGAATAAATAATTTCAAAACGGCTGTATGTACGATTTTATATTGCTGAATTTTAATTGGATGCAATTGTTACAACCTCAATGGTATATTGAAAATGGAGGATTGTGGTTCATTGTATTTGTAGTGTTTGCCGAAACAGGCTTATTTGCTGGATTTTTTCTTCCGGGTGATTCATTGTTGTTTGTCACTGGAATCTATAGCAATGACTTGCTGAAATCTGGCATGAAAATCGATACCCATCACTCTTTTGTAAACATTGTCTTATTGGGAATTGTAATTTCTTTGGCCGGAATTATGGGTAATTTTCTGGGTTATTGGTTTGGAAGAAAAAGCGGTCCTTTTTTATTCGACCGAAAGGATACCTTCTTTTTCAAGAAAAAATATTTATACCAAGCCAGGGATTTTTACGACAAACACGGAGGAGGAGCTATTGTAATGGCAAGGTTTTTGCCAATCGTTCGAACGTTTGCGCCTATTGTAGCGGGCATTGTTCGCATGAATAAAAACAAATTCTTCTTCTACAATATTGCAGGAAGTATCGCGTGGGTGTACACAATGATTATCTCTGGTCATTATCTGCAGCGTTTGATTTTGAATTCCTTTGGCTTTGATTTGAAAAAGCATCTAGAAGTGATTGTCATTGGAATTGTACTGGTTACTACTGCTCCAGTTATCCTCAAAATTCTGACCGGTAAAAAGAAATAGTGTTACAACAGTGTTTAAATATGCAAGACAATCACAAATCCATTTTTAATATTGCGGTCCTCGTGGCAGCATTGGGATATTTTGTAGATATCTACGATCTGTTATTATTCAGCATTATTCGAAAACCAAGTTTGATTTCACTTGGCCTTACAGATCAAATGGTTACCATGCAAGGAGAATCCATCATCATGGCGCAAATGACGGGTTTGTTACTGGGTGGCATCATTTGGGGAGTAATGGGAGATAAGAAAGGAAGATTGAGTGTATTATTTGGTTCCATTCTGCTGTACTCATTGGCAAACATTGCCAATGGATTTGTGCAGACGGTAGAGCAATATAAGTTGATTCGTTTTGTTGCAGGATTAGGGCTGGCAGGGGAATTGGGCGCCGGTATTACATTGGTATCCGAATTGGTAGCCAAAGAAAAAAGAGGCATCTCCACCTCTCTTGTAGCAGGAATCGGACTCACGGGTGCGGTGGTTGCATTTATCATGAAAGAACAGTTTGAATGGAGGGTTTGCTATTTCATAGGGGGTGGATTGGGATTGGCGTTGTTGTTGTTGAGGGTGTCCGTATTGGAGTCACGTATGTTTGCTCAAGTCAGTAAATCAGGTATTCAAAAAGGAAATTTTTTCATGTTGTTCTCCAATCCCAACCGGCTCAAAAGATACCTGTTGAATATTTTGATTGGGCTTCCCACTTGGTTTGTAATAGGCGTATTGGTTACTTTTTCCAGTGAGTTTGCAGAAAAGATGGGTATAACCGAAAAAGTAGATGCCGGCAAAGCCATCATGTATGCTTATGCGGCTATTTCTATTGGTGATATTTTGATTGGATTGATTAGTCAATGGTTGCAAAGCAGAAAAAAAGCCCTTTTCATTTATTATGCCATTACCGTTTTATTCATGGTTTTGTTTTTTACCATTCAATGGAACGGTTCTGCCAACCGGATGTATTGGATTTGTGCAGGCCTTGGATTTGGAACAGGCTTCTGGGCCATTTTTGTAACCATGGCTGCTGAGCAATTCGGCACCAATTTACGGGCGACCGCTGCAACTACGATCCCCAATATGGTGAGAGGGATGTTGGCCATTTTTATATTGCCCCTTTTTCAATTCCTGCGTACGATAACAGATTATGTGAGTGCTGGCTGGATCTGCGCCATCGTCATCATGTTGCTAACGATCGTTGCATCATTTTTCATTGAAGAGACATTTGGTAAAGACCTTAATTTTATTGAATCATAAATATTTTGTGATTGCCTAGGATTCTAATTATTCGATCTTCATTTTTTAAGGACATTGTGTTGCTCAGCAACCTTTTTCGTTGCATCAAACTTCAATTACCCGCTGCTGACATTCATTTTTTGACAAATATCCGATACGAGTCGCTGGTAGTAAATAATCCATACATCGATCAATGCTTATTCATTCATGAGCACCCAATAGTACCCGACGACTGTATGTCGAAAGCGCCGTATGATATCATAGTAGACCTCGAAAATTCAAAGCTTAGCAGAAAACTAAAAAAAGCATTGAAGGCTAAGGCGTATACTCTTCAAACACCATTCATTTCAAATCACCTATCCCTAAAACGAATCTTCAAGGTGGTAGCCCCGTTGGGGATAGTGTACGATGGTGCCGGTGCAGAATATTTTATTGCAAAAAAGGATGAAGTGTCTGCAACCGATATTCCTGCACCGCATCAAATGGGATACATCGCTATACTTTTACAGGGTGAATCACATCACTCGCAGCTGTTTACAGCCAACATGCAAGCGCTATGTTTAGCTGTTTCTTATCCCATTATTTTGGTTGGAAGTGCCAACTATCAACAAGTAGGTGATCAAATTGCTTCTGTTGATTCAATCAAAGTATACAATGCGGCAGGTAAATTTTCCATCAATGAATCGGCTGATTTGATTCGGCGTTCGAAATTGACCATGTCAAGCATAAATGATTTCAGTTTGTTGGCTGCTGCTTACAAGCGTCCTTTAATAATGTTTGATTTTTCAGTTCATCTCTTGAATCGATGGTTGTTCTATTGGGGGTGGGGCGGCATTAAAAACCCAGTATATATCCAACAGTTGGTCCAACAAATTCGCCAGCAGTTGGGAATATCAAGCAATTAATGATTGACAATTAGTACCGGAATGTTTAACCGATGTCTTACCTGGTTAATCGTAGATCCGTAAATAAAGTCTTTGATACCCTTGTGTTTATGTGCTCCAATAATGAGTAAATCAATTTGCGCTGCTTGTACGATTCGAATGATTTCTTCGGTTCTGTTTTTATAGCCCAACACCCCCCGTGCCTTCAACCCTTTTTTGTGCAATTCTTTTGCTAAAAAATCTAATTGAGCAGCATCTTTTTTGGTTTCGTAATCATCTGTCAAATGACCGTGCAAAGAAGCTGAAGCGCTTTCTACGATGTGAATGAGAATGTATTCTTTGTCAGTGCCCGCTTGACCGATAGCAGCAGCAATAATCGCAGCGTCGTTGTTGCTGAAATCCAGCGCTAGTCCTATTTTATGATAGGTGGGTATGTCAATAGCAGAAAGTTCATTGGTTTCAGGATGCATGTCTATTGGATTGTCCAATATTTTTTTATGCAGTAGGGGGAAAAAGATGGCATATAGAAGAAGCGCAATCAAACCCAGAAAAACAATGAGCATCCATCCGATTGTTACAAAACTCGGATGTTTGAGGAAATAAGCAAACGCCTCGTCAAACAACATTTTTCCGTTTAGTAACACCAATAAGCCTGTCATCAACCATGCAATGATTTGGTAAATGGGATGAATGGCAAAAATCCCCATGTTTTTTTTATTGCTCACAAAATGAATCAGTGGAACAATGGCAAATCCCAGTTGCACACTTAAAATAACCTGACTAAAAATCAACAAGCTCCCTACATGCGCTTCTCCAAAACTATAAATAAATACAACGGCGGGTATAATGGCTACGACTCTTGTTAGTAACCTTCTGAGCATGGGATTGATGCGAATGCGCAAATAACCTTCCATTACAATCTGACCCGCTAGGGTGCCTGTAACGGTTGAGCTTTGTCCGGAGGCAATCAAGGCAACGGCAAATAATATAGATGCCACAGATGATCCCAGCAAAGGGGAGAGTAATTGATGGGCTTCTTTGATATCGCCTACTTCTGTTCTGCCTGTTTTAAAAAACACAGTCGCCGCCAACACCAAAATAGCTGCATTGATCAAGAAGGCAATATTCAATGCAATGGCGCTGTCCACGATGCTCCATTTGATGGCCTGTCGAATGCCTTTTTCTGTTCGGTCGATTTTCCTTGTTTGTACCAAAGCCGAATGGAGGTATAAATTATGAGGCATGACGGTAGCGCCTATGATACCAATACTAATGTAGAGTGCTGTTTCTTTAGGAATCGTGCTGAGGATACCTTTTTGTTTGTACAATTCATTGGCATCGGGAAGTGATGGAATAAACCCTTTGATGATATCATGGAGAGAAGGTTGCGCCATAATGATATTGAACAAAAAACTAACGCCTATGATAACAATCAATACCAAGATAAAAGCTTCAATTTTTCTCATCCCCAATTTCTGCAAATACAGCAATAAGAAGGTATCTAAAATAGTGATAGAGACGCCCGCCAACAATGGCAAACCAGTAAGCAGTTGAATGCCGATGGCCATTCCCAGCACTTCTGCGAGGTCAGTGGCTGCAATGGCAATTTCGGCAAGTATCCAGAATACGACATTGATAGCTGTTGGAAATGTTTCTCGGTTCGCTTGAGCTAGGTCTCTGCCTCGCACAATGCCCAAACGTGCACTCATGCTTTGCAATACCAATGCCATTATATTACTCACGAGTAATACCCAAATCAGTGAGTACCCATATTTACTACCGCCAGCCAAGTCGGTTGCCCAGTTTCCCGGATCCATATACCCCACGCTCACCAAATAGGCAGGTCCCAAAAAGGAAATAATGCGCCACCAACCTTTCTTCTTACGCGTGGTGTCAATACTCCCGTGTACTTCGCTTAAAGAATGATCGTGTGGAGAGGCTTGTTGCATGTGGGCGGCTTTATTCATCCGTTAGGAAACAAATTTAATCAATATAAATAGCTTTTTGGATACGGCAAATCAATAAGGGTTTGTGCCAATTTTAATTATTGTTGGCCCGTGTGTTTTTCGCTATATTAGGATTTATTCACAATCTGTCTTTAATATGTAAAATTTACACGATAAAAGCAAAAATCGATTTATATTGCAGCCACTATAAAATAGGAAAAAATGAATTTTACGCAGTACCAGGTTCCTTATCCCATTGATCAGGCTTATCAAAAAAAGGTAGCTTATTTTTCAATGGAGTTTGCGGTGCACCAGCCTTTAAAAATATACAGTGGTGGATTGGGGTATTTGAGTGGTTCTCATTTGAGAAGCGCGTATGAATTGAGACAGAACCTGATTGGTATCGGCATTTTATGGAAATACGGTTATTATGACCAAGCCAGAAACCAAGACCAGAGCCTGCAAGTTCAGTGGAACGAAAAGACTTACAATTTTCTGGAAGACACGGGTATTAAATTCCAAATAGAGATTCACGGACATCCAGTGTGGGTAAAGGCATATTATTTGAATCCTGAAACTTTTAAGAGTGCACCTTTGTTTTTACTGAGTACTGATTTACCCGAGAATGATTATGTATCTCAAACCATTTCTCACCGGTTGTATGATGCCAATGTAGCTACCAAAGTGGCACAGTTCATTTTGCTCGGAGTAGGAGGAGCGAAATTGATTGATGAATTGCATTTCAATCCTGATTTTTATCATTTAAATGAAGCGCACGGAATCAGTGCCGCGTTTTATTTGCATAGAAAATACGGCAACAAGGAAGAAGTGACCAAGAAGCTTGTATTTACTACTCACACACCAGAGGAAGCAGGCAATGAAAAGCACGATATGCACCTTTGCGAAAAAATGGGTTATTTCTGCGGCATGCATATGGATGAAGTGAGAAAATTAACGGGAATCACAGATGACCAGTTCAATCATTCGTTGGCTGCTTTGCGGTTTGCTAAATATGCTAACGGGGTGAGTCAATTGCACGGAGAAGTGAGTAGAGAAATGTGGAATAAGTATGATAACATCTGCCAGATTACGGCTATTACCAATGCGCAGAATTGGCAATACTGGGCAGATAAACAATTGTACAGTTTCATGGACGATCATAAGATGGAAGCATTCATTGATCGTAAAACATATCTGAAGAAGAGGGCCATGGATATTGTGGCAGATCAAACCGGAAAAATACTCGATCCAAAAGTATTTACCATTGTTTGGGCCAGAAGGTTCGCTGGATATAAAAGAGCTGATCTTATTACCAGAGACCAAGAACGTTTTGACGCACTGATGAAGAATACCAAGTATCCTGTGCAGATTGTCTGGGCAGGCAAACCTTACCCTGTTGATTATCCTGCTATCAATGATTTCAACTATTTGGTTAATCTGAGCAAACAATACAAAAACGTAGCGGTGTGTATTGGATATGAATTGACCTTGAGCAAAAGGCTGAAACAGGTTTCTGATTTGTGGTTAAACAATCCTCGTGTGCCAAGAGAAGCCAGTGGCACCAGTGGCATGACAGCGGCTATGAATGGTTCTGTTAACTTCAGTACAAACGACGGTTGGATCAGAGAGTTTATCAATCATGGCAACAACGGTTTTGTAGTGCCCATGACAGACTACGCTTCCATGAGTGTAGAAGAACAAGATGAGTACGATTTGAACCAAATGTATGAGATCCTGGAAAATCATATTCTGCCCATGTATTACGACGATCCACACAACTGGCGTCAAATCGTCAAGAATGGCATGAGAGATGTGCGTTGGCAGTTTGATAGCAACCGAATGGCCAAAGAATATTATGACATCATGTATAAATAATTTAGCTTATCAATTTAATACAAAAAACCCTTTCTGATAGAAAGGGTTTTTTAATAAGGTATCTCCAGAATGGATTATTTATAAGTAACAGTGGTAGTGCTCTTAGAGCTGATCGGATTGGATTGACCATTAAAATCAATCGTTGCATTTACATCTGCTACAACAGTTCTCTTGCTCACCAAGCCAGTGTTGATGTCAGCAACAATCTCTACATCCGATTTGCTGTTGGTAGTGACATTAGCAGACATGCCTTGGATTTCCTGTTCGCTGGTGCCATCAACGGTTTCTTTTGCAGTGATGGTAGCCGTATTTTTATCAATAGACTTGAGTGTGTATACTTTTTTGGTGGTGATACCTTTAATGCTGGCACTAGACTCCCAGCTTTCGCCTATTTTTTTGTTGGCAGGAATAATGATAAAAGCGTCTTCTGTACTTTGTTTGCTTGAATTTCCTTGGCCCATGATGGACGCTTTATTGCTGCCTTTTTCGTCTTCAGTCTTTTTGGTGGCAGTAGCTAGGCCGGTTTTTTTGTCCACCAAAAAGGTGTCCACCGAATTGATTTGAGCGCCAACACTTTTCCCTATTTCAGAATCTTTATCCTCTGGTTTTTCAGAATCGAAATGCTGGCTTTGTCCCATGGCTTCCATGTCCATCTTCATTTTGGTAGTGGTATTCGTAACAATGAAATTGCTCGCATCTTCACCAATTACGACTAGTTTGTTTTGCACAGTCGTATTGTTGGTCATAGTCATACCCATGCCAATATCTGTGTTCGACTCGGCAGCAGAGCTAACAGTAATTTCCTGTCCTTTTTTCAAAGTGATGGCTTTGGGTGTTTGTGCCATGCTTGTTCCTGCTGTAAGAATACAAATGGCAATAAGAATTTGTTTCATTTTTGTTGATTTTTTAGAATATGACAAATATATAGATTGTGCGATGATTTAAGGGTTAATTTGGATGATTGGCAAAAAAATAGGCTACTGATTCAGTAGCCTATTTTTCATCAATGACGTGTATTTATCCGATAACTGTTACATTAACAGCGTTCATTCCTTTTTTGCCATTTTGAAGTTCGAATTCGACTTTGTCGCCTTCTTTGATTTCATTGATCAAACCACTTACGTGTACAAAAGTTTCTTTGTCAGAATCGTCGTGTTTGATAAATCCGAATCCTTTTTCAGTGTTGAAAAACTTTACGGTTCCTTGATTTTTGTCCATTTTTTTTATTTGTGTTGTATTAAGAAAGGACAAAGGTACTTCTTTTTATCGTCTTATCCGATATTATTATGTATAATTGATACTATATATTGATAATGAGATAATTGTCATTATCAATGAAAGTTTAATCAAAAGTTATTTTGCTCACATTACGCGTCTGCATACGAACTGACAGGCTCGCAGGTACATACCAGGTTTCGATCCCCATAGGTATTATTTACCCTGTTTACAGATGGCCAGAATTTCTGATGGGCTACATAGTCCAACGGAAAAACAGCTTCTTGTCGACTATAGGGGTGTGACCAATCCGATGCAGCTATTTCCTGCTGGGTATGGGGGGCATTTTTGAGGGGGTTATCCGATTTGTCGGATTGGCCCGCTTCAATTTGAGCGATTTCTTTTCTGATTTGTAACAAGGCATCACAGAAACGATCCAATTCGGCTTTGTCTTCGCTTTCGGTTGGCTCAATCATGATCGTGCCTGCAACAGGGAAACTAAGTGTTGGGGCATGGAAATTATAATCCATCAATCTTTTGGCCACATCCTCTGCTTCGATGCCGGCGGTTTGTTTGAAAGGCCGAAGGTCAACAATAAATTCATGTGCACAGGTTCCATTCTTTCCAGCATAAAGAATTTTAAAATCTTTATGCAACCTGGCTTTCATATAGTTTGCATTTAAAATAGCTATTTCTGTACTGCGCTTCATGCCTTGTGCACCCAGCATTTTGATATAGGCATAGCTGATGAGTAAGATGCTGGCACTACCATAAGGTGCTGCACTCACCGCATGAATGGCTTTTGTAGAATTCTTCAACGCAACATGACCGGGCAAGTAAGGAGCCAATTTATCATTCACGCAAATAGGGCCCATTCCAGGTCCGCCGCCTCCGTGAGGGATGGCAAATGTTTTGTGCAGGTTGAGGTGACAAACATCAGCCCCAATATTACCGGGGCTGGTGAGACCAACTTGTGCGTTCATGTTGGCGCCATCCATGTAAACCAATCCGCCATTCGCATGAATCAGGTCGCAAATTTCTTTGATGCTTTCTTCAAATACACCATGGGTGCTCGGATAGGTAACCATCAATCCAGCTAACTGATCTTTGTGTTTTTCTGCATGTGCTTTCAAATCTTCTACATCGATATTGCCTGCCTCATCGCATTTAGTAACCACTACTTTAAAACCAGCCATGACAGCCGAAGCCGGATTGGTTCCATGCGCAGAAATGGGAATCAGGATGATGTTTCGGTGCGCTTCATTTCGGTCTGCATGATAGGCTCGGATGGTGAGCAAGCCTGCATATTCTCCTTGTGCGCCACTATTGGGCTGCAAAGAAGTGGCTGCAAATCCGGTGATATTGCTTAGCCATTGTTCCAATTCGCGAATGATTTGCTGGTAGCCCTTCCATTGATCAGCAGGAGCTAAAGGGTGAATAGAATTAAAAGCAGGCCAACTAACTGGAATGAGTTGAGTAGCTGCATTCAATTTCATGGTGCAGCTTCCCAAAGAAATCATGGAGGTATTGAGACTAAGGTCTTTGTTTTCTAAATATTTCAGGTAACGCATCATCTGGGTCTCACTTCTGTGCGAATTGAAAACCGGATGAGTCAAATATGAAGACGTGCGCGTGAGTGCGGAAGGAATATTATCCAGCATGGTTACCGACAATGCTGAAGAG
Source organism: Chitinophagaceae bacterium (assembly GCA_947451985.1). Classification (GTDB taxonomy): domain Bacteria; phylum Bacteroidota; class Bacteroidia; order Chitinophagales; family Chitinophagaceae; genus Ferruginibacter. The sequence continues at coordinate 15,093 of CANGBQ010000019.1, forward strand.
GCTTTGATTTCAGCTTTGTTGACTGATGCAAACACTTTCAGAATGTCTTGAATATTTTGCTGTGTGGTGGTTTCATCGAGGGAAATCAAAACATGGTTCTCTTGATAGCGGAAATTGATTTCGTTGGCTTCTGCATTTTTTTCAAGACATCGATGGAATCCATGGCCACTCTAATGGTGTCAAAATAGAATGAGTTCTCATTATTGTAACCGATGGCTTTTAATTGCTGGCTCAATTGTTGAGCAAGCAAACTGGTTCTGGTTGCAATTTTCTTAAGACCTTCTGCGCCATGATAAATAGTATACATCGCTGCCATATTGGCCAAAAGGGCTTGTGCAGTACAAATGTTAGAAGTGGCTTTTTCTCTACGAATGTGTTGTTCGCGGGTTTGCAAAGCCATTCGTAAACACCTGTTCCCTTTTGCGTCCACACTCACACCGATGATACGTCCGGGTATATTTCTTTTGAATTCATCTTTGGTGGCAAAAAAAGCTGCGTGTGGCCCGCCAAAACCCATCGGCACGCCCAATCGCTGTGCGTTGCCAATGGCAATATCAGCGCCCAATTCACCGGGAGGCGTCAATAGACACAGGGCAAGCAAGTCGGTGGCCATCACCACCTGTGCATGTTGGGCATGTGCCGCATTGATGAAAGAACGATAATCTGCAATGACACCATTTTTGTCTGGGTATTGAAGCAAGGCTCCAAAATATTGTTCATCCAAAACAACCGTTTGATAATTCCCAATGACCAATTCTACGCCGATTGGTGTTGCCCTTGTCAATAAAACATCTTTGGTTTGTTCAAATATATTTTCGTCTACAAAAAATTTAGGCGCACTGATATGGTCGTGGTCTTTGTTCTTGTGATTGAACAGCATCGACATGGCTTCTGCCGCTGCGGTTCCTTCGTCCAGCAAACTTGCGTTGGCAATGGGGAGTCCTGTCAAATCGCACACCATCGTTTGGAAATTCAGCAAACTCTCCAGTCTTCCTTGTGCGATTTCTGCTTGATAGGGGGTGTACTGTGTATACCAGCCTGGGTTTTCAAATACATTCCTTAGTATAACGCTGGGGGTAATATTATTGTAATAGCCTTGTCCAATGTATGAACGAAACACTTTGTTCTGTGCAGCTATTTTTTTTAAAGAGGAAAGGTATTCAAACTCACTCATGGGTCCACCGGTTTGCATGGGTTCTTTGAGCCGGATAGAAGCCGGAATGGTTTGATTAATCAATTCATCTAGAGAATTGATGCCAATCTTTTCCAGCATACTGGATATTTCTGCTTCGCGGGGGCCGATATGTCTTCCGGAAAATTCATTTTGTTGCTGTTCGAAAAGAGTCATAATTTTTTATTTATGGTCTTTGGTGGGAGCGGTGAAAATTACCCAGACAAAGAAATTGTTGAAAGCGCTGTTGATGCGGCAAAATTACAATAAGAAGGCTACATTTTATGCGGGTAAGTTTCTTAGTTTTGTCTTGTGGAAAACTGTAGGATAATTTCATCCAATCTATTTAACAAATGAGCAAAGACTTACTAAAGAATTGGGAAAAAAAGACTGCCGATCGAAAAAAAATATACAAGCAATTCATCCAAAAAGCGCCCAAAAACAAAGTATTGCATCAATTGCCCGACTTGCATGCCGAAGCCGAGCAATCCATTGATTGTTTGCATTGTGCAGCTTGTTGCAAAAATTATTCTCCCCGTTTCAAGACCCCTGATATTAAACGCATATCCAAACATCTTCGCCTAAAAGAAGGTCAATTTATTGAACAGTATTTACAACTGGATGAAGAAGGGGATTATGTGGTCAATGCGAAACCCTGTCCTTTTTTGGGTGCCGACAACTATTGCAGTATTTATGACATTAGGCCTTCTGATTGTGCACGCTTTCCCTATACCAATGAAGATGTCTTCATCAAACGTCCGGCACTTACATTAAAAAATGCTACGTTTTGTCCGATGGTCTATTTTGTGCTGGAAAAATTAATAGTGACAATGGATCAATAAACCCGATTCAATTTTCTTAGTATTTCATTTTCCGGAGGGAGGGCGCTTTGAACCAAGTGAAGATTACGATAGCCATGGTCATGCATCCGCCAAACACTACCGATGGAATGGTTCCCATTAACTTGGCAGTTACGCCGCTTTCGAATTGACCCAATTCGTTGGATGAATTGATGAACATGCTGTTTACAGACATTACTCTTCCTCTCAGCGCATCGGGTGTTTTGATTTGAAGGATGGTTCCCCTGATGATGACACTTACCCCATCCATGCAGCCGCTGATCAGCAACGCAACAAACGACAACCAAAATAAATTGGACAAAGCAAAAACAATGATGCACAGGCCAAATCCACCTACTGCATAAAAAAGAATTTTGCCTTGATGGGCTCTAAGTGGTCGGATAGTCAAATAAGTGACACTTACAATGGATCCAATGTCGGTGGCAGCATTCAGCCATCCAAAACCGATGGGTCCAATGTGCAAGATGTCTTTTGCAAAAATAGGTACCATCGCCACTGCACCCCCAAAGAGAACTGCAAATAAATCGAGGGACAAAGTGCCTAATATTTCTTTTGTCTTAAACACATAATCTATTCCCTCCAGAACACTTTGCCATGTGTTTTTTGTGGTCATCACCAAAACGGGCTTGGGTAGCAGTTGAAATAATAATCCAAATCCAATCAAAATCATTCCAAGAATGACGAAGAAAGTGGAATGAATTCCGATCCAAGCAATGAAAAAGCCGCCGAGTGCATGTCCCATGATGGAGCCGATTAGCCAAGTGGCTGAACTAATAGAAGCAGCGGCCGGTAATACTTCTTTAGGGACGATTTGTGAAATAATCGAACCAAAGGTAGGGCCTGAAAATGCACGAATGGCGCCTGTACAGGCAATGATGGCAAAAATGCTCCATGCAATGGTCCAGGGCTGCAAGTGGTCGCTGGAAAAGGAGGTAGAAAGGCCTAATAATACCGCAATGCAAATAGCATAGAGCAATACGGTGCTCAGCAACAATCTTCTCTTCTCATTTTGGTCAATGTAATGACCTGCATACAAGGCCAACGACAGGGCGGTAACTACTTCTGATAGTCCTACCATTCCTAAAGCTAGAGGACTGTTGGTCAATTGATATACCCACCATCCAATAACGGTTCCGGTCATTCGAAGCCCCATGATAAAAATAAATCTGCCGGCAATGAAATATTTAAATTCCTTGATCCTTAAGGGGGCGTAGGGATGATTGCTCATGCGATTTGAAAATACTTTTGCGTCTAATATTAAGGCAAAGTGATGTAGTGTTGTCCTTGATCGTATTCTTGATTCAGGGCGTTGAGTATGATGTCAAAATGTTCTTTGTTGTCAATGAAATCTGCATTGGAAGCGTCTACAAATAAAGTTTTGACATTGTGCTGTTTGATGTACTGAATATACGAATCTTGCAGAGATGCTAAATAATCATCCGGAATTTGTTGTTCGTAAGTTCTGTTTCGTTTTTTGATATTCTCCTGCAACTTGTCAACTGGACAATGTAAATAAATCAATATTTCCGGTTGAATAATTTGCGGATTGATGATATCAAAGAGTTTGCTGTATAGTTTGTATTCTTCTTCTGGTAAGTTGGTTTTGGCAAACAACAAACACTTGGTGAACAGGTAATCAGAAATGGTAGTGGCTTGAAACAGGTCGTTTACCTGCAGGAGTTCTTTCAGTTGCTTGTAACGCTCAGCCATAAAGAACAATTCTAAAGGAAAAGCGTATTGGTCTGGTTTTTCGTAAAATTTTGGCAAAAAAGGGTTGTCGGCAAATTCCTCCAGGATGAGCCTGGCATTGTAGTGTTTGCTCAACAGTTGGGCGAGGGTGGTTTTACCAGCACCTATGTTTCCTTCAATGGTGACAAAATTATATTTCACGAATGCGCAATGGTTAATTTAATCCTGCAAAATAAGTGGAAACGAACAAAGGGGCTTATTTTTTTTTCACCGGAAGTGTATCTGCGCAGGCCTGCTGTAATTCTCGGATGGTTTGCTGCAGTACCGGGTGTACCCAGTTGGGCGATAACTCCATGAGAGGGGTCAGCACAAAATTCCTGTCTTGTATTAAGGGATGGGGGATACGAAGATTGTCCTCTTCGATAATGGAATCATTGTAAAAGAGTATGTCAATATCGATGATTCTAGGGGCATTTTTTACCGTTCTGATTCGTCCCATTTCCTGTTCTATTTCCAAGATGGTTTGCATCAGCCCGTTGCAATCTAGCTTCGTCTCAAGAATGATTACCTGGTTGACGAAGTCGGGTTGTTGTGTATTGCCCCATGCTGCAGTGGTATACAAAGAAGACTGTTGACGGATAGCTCCAATTCTTTTTTCAATCATAGAACAGGCAGCTCCCATGTGTGAAAGTGAATCCCCTACATTGCTTCCCAAAGACAGATAGACTGTATTCAATGCCTGCATGCTGTTGAATCATTTATACATACAAAGGTACATCTATTCGTTTTTCAATACGAATCCGTTAGCTTTACAAAACCAAAAAGTACGACTGGTATGCAATACAATCAATTCAGGGCAATGTGGGCCATTACCAAAGCTAGTTTGAGGTCGATTACCAGAAGTCCATCGGCCATGATATTCAGTTTTATTTTTCCTTTTATTTTTATTCTTGTATTTGGTTTTATTGGGAAAAATGGCATTCAGCAATCTTACAAAGTAGTCATTGAGGCGAAGGCGGATACTGCCAATGCGCTGTACCAGGCCATTCAGCAATCCAAAGAAATTAAAATTCTTCACTACACTTCTGCTGCTGAGCAACAAGCTGATTTGGAAAAAGGTCGAATTGCCGGAGTGCTGTCCATTCAAAAAGCAGATACATCCAGTGCAGCGCCTTACATTCTCCAGCTCAAGAGTACCAGCTCTAGCAATGACCAATGGCCTCAATTGAAAAGGGTATTGGATGATATCATTAACCAGCTCAGCAACTCTTTGTATAGCCATCGACCCACTTTTGCTCAATTTCAGTTCAATCCTGAGCAGGACATAGCACAGGTTCGCGAATACAAAACCATTGATTTTATTTTGCCGGGTCAATTGGGCTTTTCATTGTTGAGTGCAGGTGTGTTCGGCGTGGCGTTTATGTTTTTCAATTTACGCAATACGCTTGTGCTTAAAAGATTTTTTGCTACCCCTATCAAAAGAACCTATATCATTTTAGGGGAAGGCATCAGCAGGGTTATCTTTCAATTGACGACTGCAGTAGTCATTATCTCTGTAGGATATTTTTTCTTTGGTTTTACGTTGATCAATGGGCTTCAAACTTTTTTCGATATGATGTTGCTTAGTTTTGTCGCATTGCTTGTATTTATGGGCTTTGGATTTATTGTGAGCGGGATTGCTAAAAGTGACAGTACGATTCCTCCATTTGCTAATTTGATTACCCTTCCACAGTTTTTATTGGGTGGAACTTTTTTTTCTATAGACTCTTTCCCTAAATGGCTACAACCTATTTCTCGTGCCATGCCTCTAACGCACTTGAATGAAGCCTTGCGCAAAATTGCTTTTGAAGGACAACATCTTTGGGATGTTAAAACCGATATGGGTATTCTGCTTTTGTGGGGTGTAGTAGCTTACGCAGTAGCCGTGAAAGTATTCAAATGGGAATAAGAAGC
>CANGBQ010000020.1 GCA_947451985.1 Chitinophagaceae bacterium
GGCATGCACCTTCATTTTGGGAACACCTATCAAAACCTTCACACCTGCTTCTTCCAGTTTGTTTTTCCATAATAAGTTGGCCTCTTCATCGAATCTTGCACGCAACTCAATGACTACAGTGACTGATTTTCCGTTTCTGACTGCATTGACCAATGCATTGATGATTTTAGAATCCGGCGCTAAACGATAACAAGTAATTTTGATACTCAACACGTCCGGGTCGATAGCGGCTTCTCTCATTAAATCAATAATGCTATTGAATGAATGATAGGGCAACTGCAACATAATATCCCTTTCAAAAATCACATTGGAAACACTCTTTTTATTTAATAAAGCAGGGTGAGTAAAAGGACTTTTTCTAACCTTCTTTTGAGAAAAAACAGATGAAGGAAAATTCATGAAGTCTTTGAAATTGTGAATTTTCCCACCTGGTATCAAATTGTCTTTATGGGTAAGCTCTAATCTTTTAACCAAATAGGTAAGCAAAGAGGGCTGTATTTCCTTGTCAAAGACCAATCTAACTGGCTTGCCCTTTTTTCTGTTTTTAAGCCCCTTTTCAATCTTTTGAATAAACGAGGTGGAAATATCATTGTCTATATCAATTTCCGCATCTCTGGTCACTTTGATGGCATGAGCTGTAAACTGGTCATAATTGAAAAAGGAAAAGATGATTGGCAAACAGTACCTAATCACATCATCCAACAATATGATCTGTTTCTGAGAAGAAACAGAAGGTAAAATCAAGAAACGAGACAAGCTTCTGGTGGGAATTGAAATAAGCGCATACTTTTGGGGTATGGATTTGTCTTTTTTAGATAATACACATGCCAAATAAATAGACTTATCATTGAGTATAGGAAAATTCTCAATGCTTTCAATCATTAAAGGCACAATGTGGCCTCGTACCTCTTCGTTGAAATAATTTACAACGTATTTTTTCTGAAGGCCCGTAAGCTTCTTATCGTCAACTAATGAAACCTTCTGCTTTTTTAAATCTTTGAGGATATCTTTCCAAATTCGCTCGAAATCAGCTTGCAGTCGCATCACCTTGTCTTGAATGTCTTCCAAAATAGCTTCGGGAAATTGTTCTAGATACATCTTTTTTTGACTGCCATATTCAATCATACGCTTGAGGGTAGCAACTCTTACCCTGAAAAACTCATCAAGATTATTAGAAAATATTCCCAAAAAACGAATTCGCTCCTTTAAAGGGACAGTATTGTCGTCTGCTTCTTGCAATACCCTCTTGTTAAAAGAGAGCCAGCTGATATCCCTGACTATTTTTGAATTCTTTTTCAATAAAATAATTTTAGTGAAACTAATTATTAATCCTAAAACAAACAAATTGCTCGTGTCGCTAAGCATACATTCTTAACATTGAGTTAATAATGACTTAACGATAAGTTGATACCGATTCAATTACTTTATAGAAGAAAAAAAAGAAGCCAATATGATATATTTGAAAAAGGGATTCCAACTGTTACAATCATTCTACATCAGAGCAACCCTTCCTTTTAATTCAGTATTCTTTACAGCTATAAAGTAATTCTTACTTTTGAATAACAAAAAGTCCCACAAAAGAAAAATTGATATACTCGTTATATCAGATGTCCATCTAGGCACCTATGGATGCCATGCGAAAGAGCTCCTGCACTATTTGAAATCAGTAAAGCCAAAAACTGTCGTACTAAACGGCGACATCATAGATATATGGCAATTCAATAAAAGATACTGGCCAAAAGCACACATGAAAGTTGTTCGGCATCTGCTGAATTGGACGAGCAAAGGAGTGAAAGTCTATTACATAACAGGTAATCACGACGAAATGTTGAGAAGGTTTGTCGGTTTCAAGCTTGGCGGCCTGACCATATTGAATAAGCTTGTATTAGAACTTGAGGGTAATAAAAAAGCGTGGTTTTTCCATGGAGATGTATTTGATGTTACCATGCAACACAGTAAATGGCTGGCGAAGCTAGGGGGCGTTGGTTATGATATGCTTATTTTAATCAATCGCTTGGTCAACTTTATCTCCGAAAAAATTTTTAAAAAAGGAAAGCTTTCTCTCTCTAAAAAGATCAAAAACAGTGTGAAATCGGCTGTGAAATTTATCAACAATTTCGAGTCGATTGCAGCAGAGATAGGCATCAACAATCAATACGATTTTGTGATTTGCGGTCATATTCATCACCCAGAGATCAGAACTATTGAAAACAATCAAGGTTCAATTGTCTATCTAAACAGCGGCGATTGGATTGAAAACCTGACTTCCCTAGAATACAATGCTGGAGAATGGACAGTTCACCATTTTAATCACGAAGAATTCAAATCTGCCCATTTCGCAGATGAAACAGAAGAGCCCAGTAATAGCAAGCTATTTGATTCATTGGTAAATGAATTCAGAATCCTTAACTGACATTAAAATAGATTATGAAAATTTTGTACGCCATTCAAGGCACGGGCAATGGTCACATCAGCAGAGCCCGAGATATCATTCCTATTTTGAAGAAAAAAGGAGAAGTAGATGTATTGGTAAGCGGAATTCAATCGGACGTGGAATTGCCTTATCCCGTAAAGTATAAATTCAGGGGGCTCAGCTTTATTTTTGGTAAGAAAGGCGGAGTGGACCTTTTAGAAACCTATAAAAAAAGCAATTTAAAAAATCTGCTTGATGAAATTCGCGTTTTACCCGTTGAAAACTACGACTTGGTCATCAGTGATTTTGAACCAGTAAGTGCTTGGGCCTGTAAAATCAAAAATAAAGTTTGTATCGGACTGAGTCATCAGGCAGCAGTAGTGAATAAAACATCTCCTAAGCCGAAATACAAAGATCCTGTTGGCAAAGCCGTTTTAAAATATTACGCCCCTGTAACCTATTCCTTTGGATTTCATTTTGAGCAATACGATAAAAATATTTTCACTCCAGTCATAAGAGACCAGATAAGGCTTGCAAAGCCAAAGAAAAGTGGTCATTACACTGTATACCTGCCGGCTTATGGCGATGATCAATTGATTAAAGTATTGAGCAAGATAACAAACGTTCAATGGCAAGTCTTTTCTAAACACAACCAAAAAGTTCAAAACATACAAAATGTAAAAATTCAGCCGATAGATAATAATGGTTTTATTCGAAGTATGGTCAATAGCATCGGTGTGCTCTGTGGAGCTGGATTTGAAACCCCTGCAGAAGCATTGTTTTTGAAGAAGAAACTGATGGTAATTCCCATGAAGGGCCAGTATGAGCAGCAATGCAATGCGAGCGCTCTTCATAAAATGGGTATTCCAGTATTAAAATCTTTAAAGAAAAAACACATTTCTAAAATAGAGGATTGGGTTAAAAAAGAGCAAAAAATAACATTTGATTTTAAAGATGAAACGGAACATGTTATTGACTTGGTTATAAAAACCAATGCCTCTGCCAATAAGAGCATCGTTTCGGCCAATCCTACCAACATTTCAACCGTAAAAAAATTGAAAGAAAAAAGCTTTGATAAAATTATAGCAAAGCTTTCTATATAACATCCATCAAATATGAATCGTTCAGATTTTGGAGAAGATTTTTGCTGGGGTGTTTCTACTGCAGCATATCAAATTGAAGGGGGCATTACTGCGGATGGGAAAGGCCCTTCCATTTGGGATGTATTTACCCAGAAGAAAAATAAAATATTTGGCGGGCACAACGGAAATATCGCATGTGATTATTATAATAAATTCACAGAGGATATTTATTTGATTTATCAGTTAAAAATTCCCCATTACAGATTCTCTATAGCTTGGTCTCGTATATTTCCTGAAGGTGTCGGCCGTATCAATTATAAGGGTATTGATTTCTATAACAAGGTTATCAACTTATGTCTGGAGTTGGATATTGAACCCTGGATAACATTATACCACTGGGACCTTCCGGAAGAACTTCAAAAAAAAGGTGGCTGGACAAATAGAGATGTCATACAATGGTTTTCAAACTATGTAAGTTGTTGCGTTCAACATTTTGGAGACAGGGTTTCGAATTGGATTGTATTGAATGAACCCATGGTATTTACGGGAGCAGGTTATTTCTTGGGTGTTCATGCCCCTGGAAAAAAAGGGCTGAATAATTTCTTATCGGCTGTTCACCATGCGGCTCTCTGTCAATCTGCCGGGGGGAACATCATCAAATCGTTACAAACATCTTCCAATGTGGGTACTTCGTTCTCCCATTCGCATGTAGAACCCTACAGACAAGAAGATGAAAAAGACCAGAAAGCAGCCGTGAGGGTTGATGCTTTGTTAAATAGGCTGTTTTTAGAGCCAGTGCTAGGAATGGGTTATCCCATAGATGATTTACCCATCCTAAAAAGAATGGAGAAGCACATTAAGGGCAATGATATGCAAGACCTTCATTTTAAGATGGATTTTACTGGCCTGCAAGTATATACTAGAGAACTGATCCAGCATGACTTTTGGATGCCTTTTGTGCAGGCAAGGTTGATAAAAGCCAGCGACAGATTTGTTCATCACACCATCATGAACTGGGAGGTGCATCCCAACAGTATTTATGAGGCAATAAAAAAATTCAATCAGTATGAAGGCATAAACAAAATCATCATCACCGAAAATGGCGCTGCGTTTGATGATTTCTTTTATGGCGAATCCATTATAGACGACTTGAGAAAAGATTACATAAAATCACACTTAAAGAAATTACTCAAGGCAAAAGAAGAAGGCTTCAAAGTAAACGGCTATTTTATCTGGACACTTACGGATAATTTTGAATGGGCAGAAGGATACAAGCCAAAATTTGGACTAATTCATGTTGATTTTAACACTCAAAAAAGAACGATCAAAGATTCAGGAAAGTGGTATAGAGATTTTTTGTCATCCGCTGGTCTTTAAATCATTTTTTAAGAATAAGTCTATTATTGATAAATCCGCTCAATCACAGTCTTATACTTTTCCATGATCACCTTTCTTTTCATGCTCAGCTTGGGCGTCATTTCACCGGTTTCAATGCTCCACTCATGCGGCAGTAATTCAAATTTCTTGATCTGTTCTACATGATTGAAGAATTTATTGAAAGACTCAATGAGTTCTTTATACAATTCGAGTACTTTGGGGTTGTTGACAGCATCTTCGGGGGTGGTAAAGGGAACTTCTTTGATGCGCATCCACTCTCTCAGATTCGCCATCGATGGCACGATTAACGCACCCACAAATTTTTGATCGGCTCCTACCACCATCACCTGCTCTACAAATGGCGATTCTTTCAGTTTGTTTTCGATGGCCTGTGGAGCCACATATTTACCCCCGCTGGTTTTGAACAGTTCTTTTTTACGATCCGTAATTTTCAAGTATTTGCCATCTTCGAAAACACCAATGTCTCCCGTATGCAGCCAGCCATCGATGATGGTTTCAGCCGTTAGGTCGGGTCTTTTGTAATAGCCCAACATCACACTGGGTCCTTTTACACAAATTTCACCATCCGGCTCCAGTTTTACTTCCTGTCCGTCAATCACCAACCCCACCGTACCAAACTTGGTGCCGCCTTTTTTACGGCAGTTCACGCTGATTACTGGGCTGTTTTCAGTAGGACCATATCCTTCGTAAATGGGAATACCAGCAGCCGTAAAAATTCTGATGAGCTTCGGTTGGCAGGCCGCTCCGCCAGTGATAATGCATTCAATGTTTCCACCCAATGCTTCTCTCCATTTATTGAAAATAAGTTTATTGGCAATCGACAATTGAATGTTATACAATATTCCTTTGCTATGGATATTGTCATACTGTTCGGCCAGCGATACTGCCCAATAGAACAATTTTTTCTTGACACCAGTAAGTTCGGCACCTTTCAACATGATTTTCTCGTATACTTTTTCCAGCAAACGAGGAACGGTGGTGAATAAATTGGGTTTGATTTCTTTTAAGTTATCTCCAATGGTATCCAGTGTTTCGGCATAATAAATTGAAATACCGGTAGAGATATAAATATATGAAGCTACTTTTTCGAAAATATGATTCAGTGGCAAAAAGCTCAATGCTTTGCCGGTTCTGTTCACTGGAAAGGGAAAGGTTTGAGTAGCATTGGTCACATTGCTTACCATGTTTCGATGACTCAACATCACGCCTTTGGGTGTGCCGGTGGTGCCAGAAGTGTAAATGATGGTGGCGCATTGTTGCGCTTGAATGGTTGGCTTGATGTCTTCTACTTTGGGCAACCATTCAGATAAATCTTCAGCAATCAATTCTTTCCAATAGCGTGCACCAGACAAAGCATCAAAACTATAAATGGATTTCAGCGTAGGAATTTTGGGTTGAACCGATTGCATTTTTTCAAAAATCTCTTGTCCGCTGACAAATACATATTGAATAGCCGCATCATTAAAAATAAACTCAATCTCATTGACATTGGTCGTAGGATAAATGGGACAAAGAATAACGCCTATTTGTTGACAAGCCATGTCCAATATGAGCCATTCGGGCCGATTGCGAGAAATGATGGCCACTTTATCCTGTTCTTCTACCGACAATTGTTTACCCCCGATACCCAAACGCAGCAAACCCGCACTGACCTGTGTTACCATATCAGCTACTTGCTGGGTGCTATACGTAACCCATTGGCCATTTTCTTTAGCAGCCAACATATCCGTTTTAGGAAAACGATTCAATTGATCATATAAAAAATCAAATATCCTGGATTGATCATTCATTGGAAAGGGTTAATTGATTCAACAAACGGTATCTAAGATAAATAAAAAAGCCATCCCTTATTACTGGATGGCCTATTATTAAAAGAATAACTGATTATGGATGATAATATTGACCCAAGGGCATTTTGAAAAGAAATGTTTTGTGGTATTTTACAAAGTTTTCATACGCCGATGCATGGTTTTGCGCCCATGCTTGAAAGCTTACAAGATTTTCCGCCGCACCAAACATCCATTGATTGTAGGCTTCAAATAAGCCTTCTTGCAATAATTGCTGGTGGAAATCAAAGAGATGGAAAGACAGGCTGTCAGCAGTGTTGTTTTGCCATTCCAATGCAAAGCGAGTCCGAATCATGGTTAGGGCAGCAGTGGTAACGCCAAGCATGGCCGGTTCTCTATGGTGATAGAAGGTGGTATAATATTTTTTCAGAAAGGGATTGGTTTCGTTGGCAATTTTATCGGCCGAAAGATTGATCAATAATTTTTTGTAGCTCTGCAGGATCATGTTTTTGATCTCAGGCGTTTTGGCATTGCGCGGATCCATGTTCACAAAAATTTCTCCGTACAATATTGTCCAAACAAATTCGCTGCCGGAAAAGTAATACTTGGCTGCCTGGTAATAATTCAAAGGATAACTCGGATCTTTTTGAATGCCTTTTTCCCAATAGGTAATCGCGCCATTTTTTTTCTGATCCGACAACAACGAACCCATCTCATTGTACAAGGGACCGCTGGCAGGAAATTTCACCAATGCATTTGTAAATAAAGTTTCGCATTCAGTTGCTTTGTTCAGGGCCTTGTAAATATTACCAGCGATTTGATAGGATTGATCGTTGGCTGAATCACTTGCAATGGCAGTGGTGATGGCAGAATAGGCTTTCGGATAATCGTTTTGCAAATAATAATACTGCGCAAGGTCTGTGTTAAGCAATGGATGGTTGGGATAGCTTTGCAGTCCATTGTTGAGTACGATGAATGCATTGGGATAGTCTTCTTTGAGCAAAAAGGCGTTAGCCGATTGGTGAAAAGCCTCCACCGTTTGCGATTGAGCGACCATCGAAATGCATCCTGCAACGATACAAAAGAATAATTTTTTCATCTTGCTTGAATCCGGTCAATTAATGAATCAAATGGGTCAGTAACCCATCTCTTAATTTGGGCTCAAACCAGGTACTTTTGGGTGGCATCACATTGCCGCTGTCTGCAATATCGAACAGTTGTTGTATGCTTACCGGATAAAGGCTGATGGCCAATACCATCTCTCCGCTATCCACTCTTTTTTCCAATTCTTCCAAACCCCTGATGCCACCAACAAAGTCAATTCTTTTATCGGTACGCTGGTCTTTGATGTCCAACAAAGGCTCCAAAACATTTTGTTGAAGAATGCTGATGTCTAAAATACCAATGGGGTCTTCTGTATAGGTTCCTGGCTTTGAAGCCAATTGATACCATTGCTGGTTTATGTACAACCCAAATTGATGCAAGGCTTCGGGTCGAACGGCTTTGTCTGCTTTGGTCACCACAAATTTTTCATCGAGCGACTGCAAAAATGAATCCACTGTATGATTGCCGAGGTCTTTGATCACTCGGTTGTAATCCATGATGTGCAATTGATTCGACGGAAACAAAGTGGTCAGAAAATAATCAGCCGCTTCGGTGGCTTGTGGGCCCAAGGCCGTTCTTACTTTGGCAGCAGAGGCAGCTCGGTGGTGGCCATCTGCTATATAAGTACAAGGAACTTTTGTTCTGAACAAATCAGAAATTTGACCAATGACTGCGTCATCGTTCACAATCCAGATGCTGTGCTGAATGTCGTCATCTGCCACAAAATCGTATTGTGGATTTTTATCTGTCGTCCACTTGCCAATCAATGCATCTATTTCGGCCACATTTTTATAGGCCAGAAATACATTTCCGGTTTGAGCACCAGTGGTTTTGATGTGGTTGATTCTATCCAATTCTTTTTCGGGACGGGTGAATTCGTGTTTTTTGATCAGTCCGTTTTCATAGTCATTGACAGCGCTGCCACAAACCAGTCCGGTTTGGCTTTTTCCGTTCATTATCAATCGATAGATATAATAACAAGGCTTGCTTTCGGTGAACAAAATATTTCGGCTGATAAAGGCCTGTAAATTTTCTTTGGCTGTATCATACACCAATTGCGAATGGATGTCTGTAGATTCAGGCAAATCGATTTCACTTTTGGTAATGTGCAAAAAAGAATTGGGATTGCCCTGTGCTTCTACTCTTGCTTCTTTGCTGTTGAGGACATCGTATGGCCTAGAGGCAACTTGTTTGGCAAATTGAGCTTCGGGACGCAAAGCTTTAAACGGAGAAATGGTTATCATTCTGTTGTTTTAATATACTTAACAAAAATATGGGTTCAACCGTAGTTGACCTATACAAAATAAAAATTATGCGATGGAATGTTTGAATTGACGCATCACTTCTACCAATACCTGCACACTGCTCATGGGCAGTGCATTGTACAAAGAAGCCCTGAAGCCACCCGAAAGTCTATGCCCTTTGATGCCGACAATCCCGTTGGATTGGGCATAGTCCAAAAATGCTTTTTCCAAAGCAGGATCCTGTAGGGTGAAACAAACATTCATCTTGCTTCGGTCATTTTTAACCACTGTTGTAGCAAACAATTCATTGCTATCGAGTTCGCCATACAATAAGGCCGCTTTTTCGTTGTTCAGTTTTTCGATGGCGGCTACCCCTCCCATTTTTTTCAACCACCGAAGGGTCAACAAGCACACATATACGGCAAATACCGGAGGTGTGTTCAGCATGCTGCCCTCCTGAATATGATTGCGATAATCCATCATCGTAGGAATCGGTCTTTTCACCTTTCCTAAAATGTTTTCGTTCACCACCAGTAAATTGACCCCGGCGGGGCCTAGGTTTTTTTGCGCACCGGCATAAATCAAATCAAAGGCATTGAAATCGAGTGTTCTGCTTAAAATATCACTGCTCATATCTGCTACCAGTACATTGCTGGTGCGGGGAATGGATTGCCATTGCGTTCCGTAAATCGTATTGTTGGTGGTAATGTGAAAATATTTGGCATCGTTGGGGACTGCAAAATCATTGGGAATGCAACGATAGTTTTTTTCTTTCGAGGAGCAGACTACGTCTACTTTTCCAAAAAACTTTGCTTCTTTGATGGCCTTGCTGCTCCATACACCGGTGTCGGCATAAGCAGCCGTTTCTTTGGAATCGAGTAGGTTCATCGGAACCTGCATGAATTGTGTAGAAGCACCTCCGTGCAAAAACAATACTTGGTGCGCCTCATCCAATTGCATCAGTTCTTTCACCAATGCCCTGGCTTCTTCCATCACCGCCGTAAAAGCAGGCGTGCGATGTCCATATTCCAATAAAGAAAGACCTGTTTGGTTGAAATTAACCACCGCTTCTGCAGCTTGTTCAATCACTTCTTTGGGTAAAACAGAAGGTCCTGCATTAAAATTGTGGATGTACGAATCGACTGATGACATTTATAAAACTTAGAGCGCAAAGGTACAAAATAAAATTGGGGGGCAAGGAACACGCTCTTCGGCTAAGCATATTCCTGTTGAAGCCTTTATTCCTCTCTTCCAAGTATCTGTCCGCCTGCATTCCAGGCATTGTGCAAGGACTCGATGCGCTGCAGTTCTTCAGGAGAAAATTCTTGATGGGCAATGGATTGTAAATCGGGTTGACCCGCATCCATCCAAGCCGTATACCAAAAAGACGCAATGGCAAAAATGGCCTGGCGCATTCTTCGCTCTATCATTCCGTTCAAAGCCCGATCATAAGCTACCGTAAACGCAGTCGAATACTGGCGAACCAGTTGGCCATTTCTTTCTTCAAATGCATATTTTTTATCTGCCGGAAATTGCATGGTCAATTTCTTTTCCAATAACAATACACTGTCCACTGAGTGAGCACTTTCCAGTATCCTGTTCCAGATAAAGACATCTGGCTGGGAGATATAGGCTGCCTTTCCAATGTAAAAATCAAATTCTTTTTCTGCCAGCAATTCAGGTACCCGACTTTCCCAAAATCCATGAATGCCCCGCTGGTTGGTGAATTGACCATTGTGGTTGCTGCTGGTGTGCAGCGGTACATGCGCATCGCCGATGTAGTGACCCAATTCGGCCGCATTTTTCAATATCGCCGTAAGGTCTTTTTTTCTAAAGGCTTCGGTGAGTCGATGCAACATGGTCTGAATGTGCCAGGGAACAACGCCATGTGCTTGTAAGCTATCCGCCGAGTATTTGTCTACGGCTTCTTTCCAGCGACGAGGCAATTGAGCAAAGGGATAGACTCCATAATGATCCATGTCTATGTAATGCCGGGGCCCTTCTTCGGGAATGGCATATCTTCTTTTGTCAGGATCAACGGCATGATTCGTTAAAAAATCAATTTGAGGCTTGAACAACACCAATAGGGGCGGCGGCAATAAAAAAACGGCGACTCGATTGAGTTGTTGATGTCCGTAAAAACCCCAGCAATAAGCGTTTGATGAGATTACAATAAAGGGCAGCGCCCAAAATACCAGCGCACATATTTTTTTCATGCTGTGATTGTTTACAGCAGAAAGGTAGCAGTCCACTACAAATAGAGGAAGTGTATTTTCTTTTGAAAAAAAGTTTTTTACCCTGGTGATAAAAGATTCTCATTACTTCATTTCGCCTTCTCCCAATTCATCGATGTGTGTAACACCCCCACTCACCGCAAATTTCATGGTTTGCGCACTGCTGATAAAAGTGATGTCTTTCACCCTCGATTTGGGAATGATGTACACGTTGCCGGCTACGGAATAAGCCATCGGAACATACACAGAAACATAATCTTTCAAACCAAATTCAGTCATATCATCACGCGTAATAAAACCCACTCTCCACACATCGTTGTCATCTACATTGGCTAGTACATTGCGGGTAAATTTTTTGTTATCGCCGGCAAATGCCTCAAAAAAGTCGCGGGTAGTAGAATATATGTGTTTGATGCCAGGCATTTTTTGCATCAGCTTGTCAAAAAAGTTGATGATCCGATTGGTGATAAAAAAGGAACTGAAATACCCCAACAACATTGTAAAAGCAATAATAATGACAAAACCAAGGCCATAGTTCCGAACATGAACCATCCCTTTGGTGTCGGTATAGGTAAACAAGGGCAACAGGCTGTCAATGCTTGACACCACCCAAAAAAAAGCATAAAAGGTTATGAAAATAGGGGCCAAAATCAGCAAACCCTGTAAAAAATACTGCAATAACTTCTTGAAATTAAAATGTTGGTCCATGGGAATCAATTTGGCACAAAGGTAGTTGAATGCGGGTTTAGCCTATACATGACCGATGTTTTGAAAAAAGATGCCATGGAAACTTTGGTAACAATAAAAGTTTCCTTAGTTTTGCGTCCTCTTTATGAATCATTTACCCGAACAAGCCATCCGAATCAAAGAACAGGCACATAGGCTATTTATGCAATATGGCCTCAAGAGTGTCAGCATGGATGACATTGCCAACAGCTTGGGAATCAGTAAGAAAACGATCTACCAGTTCTATCAGGACAAAGACGAACTGGTCAAAGCGGTGGTTCAATCCATTATCCATCAGAACCAGTCTACCTGCAATGCTGACAGGAGTCGGGCTTCAGATGCCATTCATGAAATCTTTTTGGCCATGGACATGATGCTTGAAATGTTTCATTCCATGAACCCCTCCTTGCTGTTTGATATGCACAAATACTATCCTGCCGCTTATCAGATTTTTTTACAGCACAAAAATGATTATTTGTACGGGATCATTAAAGAGAACATTGAAAGAGGCATCCAAGAAGATCTTTACCGGGCTGATATTCACATAGAAGCCATTGCCCGATTCAGGGTGGAATCCATCATCATTCCTTTTAATCCGGAATACCATTCAAAAGTAAAAGCATCGATTGCGCATATCCAAAATGAAATTGCCTTGCATTTTTTGTATGGCGTGGTTACACCCAAAGGTTACAAATTGATTGTAAAATATAAAGAACAAAGAAGCCAATAATTAGACGTAGTAAAATATCTGTAATGAAAAAAACAATTGTACTCATCCTGCTGACGCTCTGCTACTGGAGCAGCCGTGGACAAAACCAGTCTACCCAGCAACTCTCTGCTGCACAAGCAGTGGAATATGCCATGAAGCATGCCGTTCAGGTACGCAATGCCTTGCTGGATGTTAAAATTCAAAAACAAGTCAACAACGAAGTAATTGCTGCCGCTTTGCCCAGGATTTCTGCAAGCGGATCGGTGAATCATTTCCCAGACATCGCGGTGCAAAGCTTCCCCAATTTTATCGCCCAGGCCACTTACGGAGTGCTGGAACATGAAGGGGTGCTGGATGGTAATGGAAATCCGATTGTAGCACCCGCCGATTTTGGATACGTGCAGGCAAGATTCGGAACCAGCTACAATGCCAGTGGCGGCGTAGACGTTTCTCAGTTATTGTTTGATGGCCAAGTATTCATCGGTTTGCAGGCACGTCGCTCGACATTGCAATTCAGCCAACAACAACTGGAAGTAACCAAAGAAATGATTAAAGTCAATGTGTTGAAAATTTATTACCAACTGGTAGTAGGCGAAAAACAACTATCAAGCATTGAAGCCAACATCAACCGATTTGAAAAATTATTGGCAGACACCCGCGAGATATACAAAAACGGATTTGCAGAAAAACTGGATGTGGACAAAGTGAGTGTTCAATTGAACAACCTGCAGACAGAAAAAATCAAAATTCAAAATGCATTGGCTGCAGGGAACGCAGGATTGAAATTCTTGCTCAACATGCCCCAGCAAGAAAACCTGGTGCTAACCGATTCTATTTCACCTGCATCGATCAAAGAAGATGTGCTGACAGACAAATACCAGTATGCCGACCGAAAAGAATTTCAATTGTTGCTAACAGCAAAAAAACTGGGCAAATACAATGTGCAACGTTACCAGCTCAGCTATCTGCCAAGTATTGCTGCATATGGCAACTACTATAAAAATGCACAGCGGAATCAATTTGATGTATTTAAGCACGGACCTTGGTTCACCAGTACCCTGATCGGCGTAAAAGTATCGATGCCTATTTTCGAAGGCTTTGCAAAAAGATCGAGAATAGAAAAAGCAAAACTTGAATTGCAAAAAACCAACAATAGCATAGAGAACCTAAAAGCCTCTATTGACTACGAAGTGTCTCAGGCAACATTGAAATTAAGCGCCTCCCTGCTTACCATCGATAATCAAATGAGCAATATGGAGCTGGCTGAAAAAGTATACAACACCACCAAACTCAAGTATGAGCAAGGCCTGGGCAGCAATCAAGAAATATACAATGCCCAAACCGAACTAAAGGTGGCACAAAACAATTATTATGGCGCATTGTATGACGCCATCATTGCTAAAATTGATTATTTAAAAGCAACCGGAAAATTATCTTTCTAACACACAAACAATCTTTAACATGAAATATATCCAACAAGCAGCCACCGTCATCATTTGCGCCCTCACCATGGTCGCTTGCGGCTCTCAAACAGACAACAAACTCAATGCCATCAACGAAAAAAAGGCAGCGATTGAAAAATTAAAAATTGAAAAAAGCAACACAGAAGCAGCCATTAAAAAACTGCAGGAAGAGCTGGCTAAACTCGATAGCACGAGTGTTGATCAGGCAAAAATCAAATTGGTAGGCGTAGCGCCGGTAGCCATTCAAGACTTTGTACACTACATTGACCTGAGGGGAAAAATTGATGCAGAAAATATCTCTTATATCAGCCCCAGAGGAATGGGTGGTCAGGTGAAAGCCGTGTATGTTAAGGAAGGAGATCGTGTACAGAAAGGTCAATTGCTCTTAAAATTAGATGACGCCATCCAACATCAATCTGTAGTGGCAGTGAGACAGCAAATGGAAGGAATCAAAACCCAACTTGCTTACGCCAAGAGTATTTACGATCGTCAAAAAAACCTGTGGGACAAAGGCATCGGCACTGAAGTGCAATTATTAAGTGCAAAGACCAATGTGAAAGGTTTGGAAGATCAATTGAAATCAGTAGGCGAACAAGTAAAAGTGGCCATTGAACAACAAAATACAACCAATGTGTACAGCGATGTGACGGGCGTAGCCGACATCGTTAATGTACGGGTGGGTGAAATGTTTACGGGCATGGGGCAAATTAAAATTGTCAACACGAGCAAATTGAAAGCAGTGGCGAGTATTCCAGAGAATTATATCGGCAGAATTGAAAAAGGAACGCCTGTAGTGGTTAATATATCAGACATCAATCAGTCGATCAACAGTTCTATTCGGTTGATCAGCCAGTCAATCGATCCTATATCCAGAGGCTTTGTAGCTGAAGCCGCCATTCCTACCAATCCACTATTAAAACCCAATCAAACAGCGGTCATCAAAATCATGGATTATACCGCCAAACAAGCGGTGGTGATTCCAGTCAATGCCATTCAAAGCGATGAAAAAAACAAATACGTATTTGTGTGGGAGAAATTGAAAAATGGAAAATCCGTTTCCAGAAAAAAAATAATCACGGTGGGGGAAATTTATGGCGATGGCGCTGAAATCAAAACCGGCTTATCGGCAGGTGAGCAACTGATTACAGAAGGCTATCAGAATTTATACGATGGGGCACTGATCAGCACCACACTATAACATCCATCAATAACATCGTCATCACTCGTAAACAGACTGTATGCAAGGCATCAAAGACAAATTTAAAGAATTCAAACCCACCAGTTGGGCGGTGGACAATCGAACAGCCACCTATATCATTGCCATCCTGATTTCCTTGTTTGGATTGTATAAATTCCAAACTTTACCTAAGGAGCAATTTCCAGACATCGTGGTGCCTACCATCAGTGTAACCACAGTGTATGTAGGAAATTCGCCCAAAGACATTGAAAACCTCGTAACCAGGCCCATCGAAAAACAACTGAAAGGCATCAGCGGGGCCAAAGTGAAAAAAATTAGTAGCACTTCTCAAACAGACTACAGTTTGATTATTGTGGAGT
This sequence comes from Chitinophagaceae bacterium, assembly GCA_947451985.1. Classification (GTDB taxonomy): domain Bacteria; phylum Bacteroidota; class Bacteroidia; order Chitinophagales; family Chitinophagaceae; genus Ferruginibacter. The sequence continues at coordinate 15,718 of CANGBQ010000020.1, forward strand.
TTGATACCGATGTAAAAACAGAGCTTGCGAAAACAAAAGTGAAGGATGCCATCGACAAGGCAAAAACTGATTTGCCCAACAACCTTACTTCGCAGCCCAATGTGCAAGAGTTTGCATTCAGTGAGATGCCCATCATGTTTGTCAACGTAAGCGGCGATTACGATCCGGTGAAACTAAAAGTATATGCAGAAAAATTGCAGGATCGTTTTGAAGAATTACCCGAAATTACCCGTGCAGAAATTGTGGGTGCACCCGAAAGAGAGATTCAAGTGAATGTGGATCCATACAAAATGCAGGCGGCACGAATCAGCTTCATGGATATTGAAAATGCTATTTCGAGAGAAAACAATGATATCACAGGCGGGCTGATCGAAGTAGGCGACATGAAACGAACCTTGAAAGTGAGGGGCCAGTTTTCCTCCGTTAACGATCTATACAATATCATTGTTAAAAGTAGTTCGCAAGGGCCGGCTCTATACTTAAGAGATATTGCCACGTTAAAAGATACGGTGAAAGAGAAAGATAGTTATGCGCGCTTGGATGGAAAAAATGTTATTACCATCAATATTGTAAAACGTGCGGGCGAAAATTTGATCAATGCAGCTGAAAAAATAAAAAACATTGCAGCTGCGATGAAAGCAAATGAGGAATTGCCTAAGGATTTAAAACTCGTGATTACAGGCGATCAAAGCAAAGCCACTGCTACTTCCTTTCACGACTTGGTCAATACCATTATCATTGGGTTTATATTGGTCATGGTGATTCTGATGTTCTTCATGGGTGTTACCAATGCCTTTTTCGTTGCCTTGAGTGTGCCGTTGAGTGTATTTGTTGCCTTTATGTTTTTGCCCGTGGCTGATGCCATCGTCGGCACACCCGTGACACTCAATTTTATTGTGTTGTTTGCCTTGCTCTTCGGATTGGGAATCATTGTGGATGATGCCATTGTGGTCATCGAAAATACCCATCGGATCTACAACAACGGAAAAATTCCGATTGTGAAAAGTGCGAAAGAAGCAGCAGGGGAAGTATTTATTCCTGTATTGGCTGGTACCGCTACCACCCTCGCTCCCTTTTTTCCGCTACTATTCTGGAAAGGAATCATTGGAAAATTCATGATTTACTTGCCCACCATGCTGATACTTACTTTGGCTGCCTCATTGGTGGTGGCTTTTATTTTCAATCCTGTATTTGCAGTGAGTTTCATGAAGCCCGAGGAACAAGAGGAAAAAGAGTCCAAAAATGCCATATTTAAAAAATGGTGGTTTGCAGCAGCCATCATCTTCGCCATTCTGTTGCATCTGCTGGGCTCTCATGGATTTGCCAACTTCTTACTTTGTATGATGCTCTTGATGGTATTGAATAGATATGTATTTACCGACATCATTCATTCTTTTCAAAAAAAGGTATTGCCCAATTTGATGAATCGTTATGAAACATTGCTGAGATGGGTATTGCAAGGCAAAAGACCCATTTGGGCATTGGCCTCTTTGTTTCTGCTGTTCCCACTATCCATTTTTTTATTGATGGCCAGAGGCAATAAGGCAACTTTTTTTCCAAGTGGTGACCCTAATTTTATATATGTATACTTAAAAATGCCTCCCGGAACCAATGTTAAAAAAACGGACAGCATTACCCATGTACTGGAACAGCGTGTTTACAAAGTACTTGAAAGTGAAAAGCCCGGAACCGAAGGAAGTATAGTAGAAAGTATTATTGCCAATGTCGCCAACAGCGCCAACAATCCAAGAGACAACAACCGAAGCATACAACCCAATTTGGGTCGCGTTCAGGTATCTTTTGTGGAGTTTGAAAAAAGACACGGAAAGGCAACCAAGCCTTATTTGGATGCCATTCGAAATAATTTGGGCGGAATACCGGGCGCCAGCATACAAGTAACTCAAGAAGATGGCGGACCTCCTACCGATCCGCCGGTTAACATTGAAATTACAGGCGATCGTTTTGAAGAAATTGCGGATGTAGCCAGCAAACTTTCCAATTATTTGGATACCAACCAGGTGTATGGAGTAGAAAATCTAAAAATGGATGTTGACCTGTCGAGTCCTGAAATCACGATTAAAATTGATCGGGAAAAAGCGATGGCAGAAGGATTGAGCACTGGTCAGATTGGAATGGAAATTCGCACCGCTGTATTTGGTAAAGAAGTGAGCAAATTGAAAGATGGAGAAGACGAATACAAAATACAATTGCGCTACAACGAACTATTGCGCAATAATATTACCGACTTGATGAACATGCGCATCACTTTTATGGATATGGGTACGATGCGTATCAAATCCGTTCCTGTCAGCGCGGTCGCTACGGTGGATTATACCAACACGTCTGGCGCCATTCTTCGAAAGAATGTGAAACGAACCATTCAGTTGCAATCCAATGTGCTGGATCCATCCATGACCGCCAAAGTGAATCAAGAGCTGGGTGTGAAAATTGCTGATTTTAAATCAATGACGCGCATACCCGCCGATGTAACCATTCGTCAAACAGGACAGGGTGAGCAAGAAGCCGAAACCAATAGCTTTTTAGGAAAAGCATTGGGCATTGCACTAGGCTTGATCTTTTTGATTTTGGTATTGCAATTCAATTCATTGAGCAAACCTTTTATTGTGTTGACTGAAATATTCTTTTCAATCATCGGGGTATTACTGGGATATGCTATCACTGGCATGACCATTGCCAGCATTATGTTGGGTGTCGGCATCATTGGATTGGCAGGCATTGTAATCAAAAACGGAATTCTGCTGATTGAATTCACAGACGAATTGAGGGGAAGGGGCATAAAAACAAAAGAAGCTGCTATTCAAGCAGGAAAAATCAGGATCATTCCGGTAATGTTGACCGCTGTAGCGACCATACTCGGATTGCTTCCCCTGGCAGTGGGCTTCAATATTGATTTTGTATCCTTGTTTCAACACCTGAACCCGCATATATTCTTTGGTGGAGACAGCGTGGTATTCTGGGGTCCATTGAGCTGGACCATCATATTCGGATTGATATTTGCCTTCTTTTTGACACTGGTAATGGTACCGAGCATGTATGTGATTGCAGAAAGACTGAGAAGACCGATGGAAAAGTTTTATGGCACCAAATATGTAGCACTCTTTGGATTTACCGGACCTTTTTTCTTTCTGTTTGTAGGTGCGATGTATTTGATTCGTCAGCTACAAGGAAAGAAAATATGGAATGGTCTGCCGGTCACCAAAAAAGCATCCTAATGTTTCATTTCCATATGCATTCAAAAGCCGCTTTATAAAGCGGCTTTTTTTGTACTTACTCCTATTCATGAACAATGGTGGCAAGCGGCAGCGAAATGGTACACTGCGTCCCCTTTGTAGGGGCAGTATCTATTTGAATTTTTCCGTTATACATCATGACGGTCCGATTGATTTGGGAAATTCCTCTGCCTAATTGTGTTTCTTTCTGATCATAGCCAATCCCGTTGTCCGAACAGGTAATGGACAAGGCATCGGAAGATCGAACAAATTGCAATTTGATTAAGCTGGCATGGGCATGCTGAGCAGTATTTTGAATCAACGCTTCGATTATTGCATAAATAGCTCGTTGGGCATGCAGCTCAATTCCGGTGAAAGTTTCTGAAGCGCAATCCATCAAACAAACTGTCTGTTGATGATCCACCAGCTGATTGGTGAGTTCGATGATAGAATCTTTGAGTCCAAGCACCTGAAGTCCGGCAGGGGTAAGCTGATGGGCAATGCTTTCCACTTGCAATAAAGTCTCTTTTACTTGTACAGACAATGCTTCTAATGACAAACTATTTTCTGGGGATTCTGCAATGTTTTTTTGAAGCTGCAGACAGACAGTAGTCAGCATGTGTCCAACTGTATCGCGCAACTCCAATCCGAGGCGTTCGCTTTTCTGTCGTTCGGCATCTACCAATGCCTGAAAAGCTGCTTGTTGCATGGCTGCTTTCTCTTGTTCTATTAAAATATTGAGTCGACGAATATTGGTGATGTCCCAATGCAGGCCAATGGTGCCTATTACGTTTCCTTTTTCATCTCTAACGGGTGATCCATTGATGATTACATTCATGATGCTTCCATCCTTTTTTTTCATCTTCACCTCATAAACCGAATGCTTTTGATTGTCTCTGTCTTTGTCA
>CANGBQ010000021.1 GCA_947451985.1 Chitinophagaceae bacterium
AATGCGGAAGTAGCTCATTTGGTAGAGCGATAGCCTTCCAAGCTATAGGTGGCCGGTTCGAGCCCGGTCTTCCGCTCATTTTGATTTCAGATGGCATTGCTCTATAAGCCGTGGTAGCTCAGGGGTAGAGCACTTCCTTGGTAGGGAAGGGGTCGTGAGTTCGATTCTCACCTATGGCTCTTTAAAATGGTGAAAAAAGTTCTTATTCAATAACATTACAAAAAGGTCAATGGTTTGCAGGCCTTATAATTTGCGAACCGAACAATTTCAAAACAACAATTAAAATTTAAAAAATGGCAAAAGAATCATTCAAGAGGGATAAACCCCATCTTAACGTTGGAACCATCGGTCACGTAGATCATGGAAAAACAACACTTACAGCCGCTATAACCGATGTTTTGTCAAAGAAAGGTTTAGCGGAGAAAAAAAATTACGATGACATCGATGGTGCTCCTGAAGAAAAAGAAAGAGGTATCACCATCAACACTGCTCACGTAGAGTACGCTACTGCTACTCGTCACTATGCGCACGTAGATTGTCCAGGTCACGCGGATTATGTAAAAAACATGATCACTGGTGCGGCTCAGATGGATGGTGCTATCCTTGTAGTGGCTGCTACTGACGGTCCTATGCCACAAACCAAAGAGCACATCTTGTTGGCTCGTCAGGTAGGTGTACCTAAGATCGTTGTATTCATGAACAAAGTGGATTTGGTAGACGATCCAGAATTGTTGGAATTGGTTGAAATGGAAATCCGTGAGTTGTTGACTTCTTATGGTTTCGATGGCGACAACACTCCAATCGTTCAAGGTTCTGCTACTGGCGCTTTGGCTGGAGAAGACAAGTGGGTTGCTAAAATCGATGAATTGATGGCAGCTGTTGATAGCTATATTCCTTTGCCTCCAAGATTGGTTGATTTGCCATTCTTGATGAGTGTGGAAGACGTTTTCTCTATTACTGGTCGTGGTACAGTTGCTACAGGTCGTATCGAGAGAGGTCGTATCAAAGTGGGTGAAGCAATCGAAATCGTTGGTTTGCAAGAAAAGCCTTTGGCTTCTACTGTTACTGGCGTTGAGATGTTCAAAAAATTATTGGACGAAGGAGAAGCTGGTGACAACGCAGGTTTGTTGTTGCGTGGTATTGAAAAGACTCAAATCCGTCGTGGTATGGTTCTTTGCAAGCCAGGTTCTATCACTCCACATACTCAATTCAAAGGTGAAGTTTACGTATTGAGCAAAGAAGAAGGTGGACGTCACACTCCATTCTTCAACAAATATCGTCCTCAATTCTATTTCCGTACAACCGACGTAACTGGTGAGGTTACATTGAATGCAGGTACTGAAATGGTGATGCCAGGCGATAACACCAACTTGACTGTTACCTTGATTCAGCCCATCGCGATGGAAAAAGGTTTGAAGTTTGCGATTCGCGAAGGCGGACGTACAGTAGGGGCAGGTCAGGTTACTGAGATTATAAAATAAGCTTTTGTAACGGCTGGTCCGTTTATCAAAAGTCTTTGCAAAAGATATTTAGTATCTTTGCAATATCAAACTAAAAGCTGTCCTGATCGTATCAGGATAGCTTTTAGCTTTCTACGGGCATGGTGCAACGGTAGCATACGGGTCTCCAAAACCTTTGATCTGGGTTCGAATCCTAGTGCCCGTGCAAACTTTTAGTGAATTCGGTAACAATGGAAGGGGTCGGTTGGAAGATATAATTGATCTACAGCGAAGCGCTTCCGATGAAAAAAATTAAACATTCGATATGAACAAGTTCAAGGTTTTCGTACAAGAATCTTATCATGAACTGCTGGACAGAGTGAGCTGGCCCAAATGGGAGCAGCTGCAGCAGTCTACTATGATTGTATTGGGCGCTACTTTATTCATTACCGCTATTGTTGCGCTGATGGACTTTGTGGCAAACGGCTCAATGAAATTTATTTACTCTTTATTTAAGTAATTATGGAACAAACAACTCCTGTAGAAAAAATCGAAAAGGCTGAGAAGGAATCCAAGTGGTATGTGCTAAGGGTAGTGAGTGGTAAGGAGCGCAAAGTGAAGGAATATCTTGATAAAGATATTGTGCGCAATGGATGGGACAAGGTAATCAAGCAGATTTTCTTGCCAGTAGAAAAAGTATACAAAGTATTGAATGGAAAGAAAGTAATGCGCGAGCGCAACTTTTATCCTGGTTATATTATGATTGAAGTAGCGGATAATAAATTGAGCGATGACATTATTCAGCACGTCAGCAACATCAGTAACGTGATGCACTTTTTGACAGATGGAAAGGGTTCTAAAGGGAACATTATTTCATTGAGAAAGGCTGAAGTAAACAAGATGTTGGGTAAAATGGACGAGATGAGTGACATCGGCGGTGTCACTATGAGCGAACCATTCATCATCGGGGAAACCATCAAAATTATCGATGGTCCGTTCAATGACTTTAATGGTGTCATCGAAGAAGTGAGCGACGAAAAGAAGAAGCTCAAAGTTCAGGTGAAGATCTTCGGCAGGGCAACCCCCGTAGAGCTGAGCTATATGCAGGTAGAAAAAATTGCCTAAAGCCAATCAAACCAATTATTTACAGCCGCTTCATCCAAAATGAAGCGGTTTTTTTTGTTCTTTTTGCCGGATTCCCCTACCTTTGCCGCCCCAATTAGTTCTTTACGACAATTTATTCTAAATGAATAAACTTGGGAGTTTCGATAATTATCGGAACGTTATCACCAAAAAATGTAAAAAATGGCAAAAGAAATCACCGGCTTTGTTAAGCTCCAATGTAAAGGAGGACAAGCCAATCCAGCACCACCAATTGGTCCGGCGCTTGGTTCAAAGGGTATTAACATCATGGAGTTCTGTAAGCAATTCAATGCTAGAACCCAGGATAAACCCGGAAAAGTATTACCTGTATTGATTACAGTGTATGCGGACAAATCCTTCGACTTTATTATCAAAACTCCCCCGGCAGCCGTTCAATTGATGGACGCAGCTAAAATCACTAGTGGTAGTAAAGAACCCAATCGTGTGAAAGTAGGTAAAGTAACCTGGGCGCAAATTGAAGAAATTGCGAAAGACAAAATGCCCGACCTGAATGCGTTTACACTCAACAGCGCCATGAGCATGGTGGCTGGTACTGCGCGCAGTATGGGATTGACTGTAGAGGGAAAAGCTCCTTGGGATAACAATTAATCGTCAACCTGTTTCAATAGAAACGTAAATTTTTTTAAACAATGATTACTAAAAAAAGAAAAATAGCCAATGCTAAGGTTGACGCCAACAAAGCTTACACGCTGAAGGAGGCTTCTTCCCTAGTAAAAGAAATTAATACAACAAAATTTGATAGTTCAGTTGATTTGCACGTTCGTTTGGGCGTAGATCCTAAAAAAGCGGATCAGGCCATTCGCGGAACTGTATCTCTTCCTCACGGAACCGGTAAAACCAAAAAGGTGCTTGTTTTGTGTACACCAGATAAAGAAGCAGAAGCTAAAAATGCGGGCGCTGATTTTGTAGGATTAGATGAATTTATCACCAAAATCGAAGGTGGTTGGACAGATATAGATGTGATTGTAGCCACTCCTTCTGTGATGCCTAAAATTGGTAAATTGGGTAAAGTGTTGGGACCTCGCAACTTGATGCCCAATCCTAAAACAGGAACCGTTACCAACGATGTAGCCGGTGCTGTAAACGACCTGAAAGGTGGTAAAATAGCCTTTAAGGTGGACAAAGTAGGTATCATACACGCGTCTATCGGCCGTGTCAGCTTCTCTTCTGATAAAATTGAAGAAAACTGTCAGGAGTTCATCAATGCCATCATCAAGTTGAAGCCTGCCAGTTCAAAAGGTACATACCTTAAAGGAGTTAGCATGGCAAGCTCTATGAGCCCAGGCATTATGGTAGATACTAAATCTGTTTCAAACTAAATCTGAACTGCCTGGCTTAGCTAGGATAAAATATTTGTTATGACTAAACAAGAAAAAAACGAAGTGATTGAATTGCTGAAAGGCAAATTCGCTCAATACAACAACTTCTACATTACCGATACTGAGAGCCTAACGGTGGAGCAGGTAGGTAAGCTTCGCAGTGTTTGCTTCAGCAAGCAAGTAGAAATGAAAGTAGCCAAGAATACTTTGATTAAGAAGGCTTTGGAAAGCCTCGATGCAGAAAAATATGCGGGTGTGTATGATTCATTACACAAAGTAACTGCCTTGATGTTCAGCGAAAATCCAAAGGATCCAGCTGTTATCATCAGTGGTTTCCGCAGGGAAAACAACCAAGAAAAGCCTGTATTGAAAGCAGCATTCATCAATGGTGATGTGTTTGTTGGCGACAATCAATTGAAAGCCCTGACACAAATCAAAACTAAGAATGAGCTTATCGGAGAAATCATTGGTTTGTTGCAATCTCCCATTCAACGTGTATTGGGTGCTTTGCAAAACAAAGAAAATGGTGCTCCTCAAACAGAAGAAGCTGCCCCTGCACCCGTTGCAGAAGTGGCTGCACCTAGCACAACAGAAGACGCCGCTCCAGAGGCGCCCGCTGCTGAAGCATAATAAAAATAAAAATTTAAACCTGGCCGGATGGTAACCAAAAGGCAATAAACAATTTTTTTAATCTCCGCCGGAGTCAATCACAATGAAGGCGGTAAAAATTCAAAAACATGGCAGACGTAAAAGCATTAGCAGAAAACCTAGTAGGTTTAACCGTAAAAGAAGTTCAGGAATTAGCTGAATTCTTAAAATCTGAGTACGGAATCGAACCCGCTGCAGCAGCAGTGGTAGTAAGCGCTGGCGGCGACGGTGGTGGCGCAGCAGCTGAAGAAAAAACATCTTTCAATGTAATCCTTAAGAACGGCGGTGCCAACAAGTTGGCAGTGGTAAAAATCGTTAAAGATTTGACCGGATTGGGATTGAAAGAAGCTAAAGATCTTGTAGATGGAGCTCCTAAGCCAGTAAAAGAAGGCGTAGACAAAGCTACCGCTGAAGATTTGAAAGCCAAATTGACTGAAGCAGGTGCTGAAGTTGAAATCGCTTAATTTTCAAACAAATGGTATTCAAAACCCCGGTTTTTCCGGGGTTTTTTTATGCCTTTTTGGCCCCTCTTGGCCTGCCAAAAGGGTAATTTGACCCATTTTATCAAAAATCTTACCAAAATGCCAAAATTCTGCTTGGAAACATCAAAATTTTCACTTTAATTACCTACCTTTGCCGTCCTTTAATTTAGGAGGGGTGGCTATGTCCGCCACTTTCTTTATTCAAAGACCCACACTAAACGTTTTAATTTACATATGTCTGCAACTAAATTAACCGCTGCTAAACGCATCAATTTTGGAAAAGTTGATCTGATAGCAGAGCAACCCGATTTGCTCGGAATTCAAATCCAATCTTTTAAAGATTTTTTCCAATTAGAAACAACTCCTGATAAGCGAAATGTAGAAGGATTGTTCCGAGTATTCAAAGACAATTTCCCGATTACGGATACACGAAATATTTTCGTGTTGGAGTTTTTGGATTATTTCGTAGACCCTCCCCGCTACTCCATTGAAGAGTGTATTGAGAGAGGATTGACCTATGCCGTTCCCCTGAAAGCAAAGTTGCGTTTGAGCTGTAATGATGAAGAGCACGTAGACTTCCAGACTATTGTACAGGACGTGTTTCTTGGTAACATCCCCTACATGACTCCTCGCGGTACATTTGTGATCAATGGTGCAGAGCGTGTAGTAGTAAGTCAATTGCATCGCTCTCCCGGTGTGTTCTTTGGCCAGTCGGTGCATCCGAATGGAACTAAAATTTACTCAGCCAGGGTGATTCCTTTTAAAGGTGCCTGGATGGAGTTTGCAACTGACATCAATAATGTGATGTTCGCCTACATCGATCGTAAGAAAAAATTCCCTGTTACTACTTTGTTGCGTTCTATCGGATACGAAACCGATAAAGACATTCTGGAATTATTTGGAATGGCTGATGAAGTAAAAGCAGATAAGAAAACATTAGAAAAACATATCGGCAAACGTTTAGCTGCGCGTGTATTGCGTACATGGGTAGAAGACTTTGTGGATGAAGATACCGGTGAAGTGGTTTCCATCGAAAGAAATGAAATCATTCTCGAAAGAGACACTGTCTTGGATGAAAGCAACATCGCTATGATTTTGGAAATGCAAGCCAAGAGCGTGTTTATCCAGAAAGAAGAAGTGAGTGGTGATTATGCCATTATCTACAATACATTGAACAAAGACACTTCCAATAGTGAATTGGAAGCCGTTCAGCATATCTACAAGCAATTGCGTGGTGCAGATGCGCCAGACGACGAAACGGCTCGTGGCATCATTGATAAATTGTTCTTTAGCGACAAGCGTTATGATTTAGGTGAAGTAGGTCGTTATAAAATCAATCGTCGTTTAGGATTGAATTATCCACTCGACAAAAAGGTACTGACCAAAGAAGATATTATTTCTATCATCAAGTACCTCGTGCTGTTAACCAATGGTAAGAGCGAAGTGGATGACATCGATCACTTGAGCAACAGACGTGTTCGTACAGTGGGTGAGCAATTGTATGCTCAATTCGGTGTAGGTTTGGCACGTATGGCTCGTACCATCCGTGAAAGAATGAACGTTCGCGACAATGAGGTATTTACGCCTGTAGATTTGATCAATGCAAGAACATTGTCTTCTGTGATCAACTCATTTTTCGGTACGTCTCAGTTGTCTCAATTCTTGGACCAAACCAATCCATTGAGTGAGATTACTCACAAGCGTCGTATCTCAGCGCTCGGACCCGGTGGTTTGAGCAGAGAAAGAGCTGGTTTTGAAGTACGTGACGTACACTATTCGCACTATGGTCGTTTGTGTACCATTGAAACGCCCGAAGGTCCAAACATTGGTTTGATTTCAACCTTGTGTGTGCATGCCAAGATCAATGAGATGGGCTTCATCGAAACCCCTTACAGAAAAGTGGAGAATGGAAAGGTGGACATGAAGAAAATTACTTTCTTGAGTGCCGAAGAAGAAGACACTGCTAAGATTGCACAGGCAAACGTAGACATCGATGCCAAAGGAAACTTCGTTGAAGACAAGATCAAGTCTCGTCAAACTGGTGATTTCCCTATTCTAGATAAAGAAGAAGTAGAGTTTATGGATGTGGCTCCCAATCAGATTGTAGGGTTGAGTGCATCACTGATTCCTTTCTTGGAGCATGATGATGCCAACCGTGCATTGATGGGATCGAACATGCAACGCCAGGCCGTTCCTTTGATCAAGCCGGAAGTACCCATTGTAGGCACAGGCTTGGAAGCAAAAGCTGCCCGTGATGCAAGAATCCAGGTACATGCAGAAGGGGATGGTGTAGTAGAATACGTGGATGCAAATGAAATTCATGTAAGATACAAGCGCTCTGAAACCCAGCAGTTGGTAAGTTTCGAAGATGATTTGAAAGTGTACAAACTGACTAAGTTTGTACGTACCAACCAAGAAACTTGTATCAATCTTCGTCCGGCTGTTGTAAAAGGCCAGAAAGTTACCGAAGGCGATTTCCTAACAGAAGGATATGCAACCAAAGGCGGTGAAATTGCTTTGGGAAGAAACTTGAAAGTAGCTTTCATGCCATGGAAAGGGTACAATTTCGAGGATGCGATTGTAATCAGCGAAAAAGTAGTAAAAGAAGATTTATTTACGTCTATTCATATCAGTGAGTTTGAAACGGAGGTGCGCGATACCAAATTGGGTGAAGAGGAATTGACGCCAGATATTCCAAATGTGAGTGAAGAAGCTACCAAGGATTTGGATCAGAATGGTATCATTCGTATTGGTGCTGCCATCAAAGAAGGCGACATCATCATTGGAAAAATTACTCCTAAAGGAGAAAGCGATCCTACACCAGAAGAAAAGCTATTGCGCGCCATCTTTGGAGACAAAGCGGGTGATGCAAAAGATGCTTCTTTGAAAGCACCCAGCGGAACAGAAGGAGTGGTAATCGACAAGAAATTATTCCAGCGTGCCAAGAAAGACAAGAATGCAAAAGTGAGAGAGAAGGCTCAATTGGAAAAAATTGAAAAAACGCACGAAAAGAATGAGCAGGATTTGATGGAGATGTTGTTGAATAAACTGCAAGCCATTCTAAAAGACAAAGCCAGCCAAGGGGTGAGCAATAATTTCGGCGAAGTGTTGATTCCAAAAGGAACCAAATTCAATTCAAAAAACATTGCCAGCATCGATTTCGTAAACGTGAACCCATTGGGTTGGACAGGTGATGCGAAAACAGATGGTCAAATCAATACATTATTGCACAACTACAGCATTCGTTTCAACGAAGAACTGGGTCGTTACAAGAGAGAGAAGTTCAACATCTCTATCGGAGACGAATTGCCTGCAGGTGTATTGAAATTGGCTAAAGTTTATTTGGCTGTGAAGCGTAAGTTGAAAGTAGGGGATAAGATGGCGGGTCGTCACGGAAACAAGGGAATTGTTGCCAAAATTGTTCGTCAGGAAGATATGCCTTTCCTCGAAGATGGAACTCCTGTTGATATTGTATTGAATCCATTGGGTGTACCTAGTCGTATGAACCTTGGACAGATTTACGAAACAGCGTTGGGTTGGGCCGGAGAAAAATTGGGAGTTCGTTTTGCTACGCCCATTTTCGATGGTGCTTCGGTTGATGAAATCGCTCAGCAAATTGACAATGCTGGTCTGCCTAAGTTTGGACATACTTACTTATATGATGGTGAAACCGGAGATCGCTTTGACCAAAAAGCAACGGTGGGTATCATTTATGTAATCAAGTTGCACCACATGGTGGATGACAAGATGCATGCCCGTTCGATCGGACCATACAGTTTGATCACACAACAACCTTTGGGTGGTAAAGCCCAGTTTGGTGGTCAGCGTTTTGGAGAGATGGAGGTATGGGCATTGGAGGCGTATGGTGCTTCAAACATATTGCAAGAATTGTTGACGTTGAAATCGGATGATATCATCGGAAGAGCGAAAACATACGAAGCAATTGTGAAAGGTGACAACATTCCAAGAGCAGGTATTCCAGAATCTTTCAATGTATTGGTGCATGAATTAAGAGGATTGGGTCTCGACCTGAAATTCGACTAATGCAACCGCATTCAAAGTAAAACAACATTCATAGTAACATTATATTAAATACAAATATGGCATTCAAAAAAGAAAACCGTCCGAGGTCAGCTTTCTCCCAAATTACTATTGGTTTGGCATCGCCAGACAGTATACTGGAAAGGAGTTATGGTGAAGTATTAAAACCAGAGACCATCAATTATCGTACGTACAAACCAGAAAGAGATGGTTTGTTTTGTGAAAGAATTTTTGGTCCGGTGAAGGATTATGAATGTGCTTGTGGAAAGTATAAGCGTATTCGTTACAAAGGAATTGTGTGCGACCGTTGCGGTGTGGAAGTAACTGAGAAAAAAGTGCGTCGTGAAAGAATGGGACACATCAAATTGGTGGTACCCGTGGTGCATATTTGGTATTTCAAATCTTTGCCCAATAAAATCGGCTATTTGCTAGGAATGAGCTCTAAAAAATTAGAGACCATCGTATACTACGAACGCTTTGTGGTGATTCAGCCAGGTATCAGAGCAGAGAAAGGCCAGAACTATGCCGATCTATTGACTGAAGAAGAATACCTCGACATTTTGGATGCTTTGCCAAAAGACAACCAATTGTTGCCTGATGAAGATCCCAATAAGTTCATCGCTAAAATGGGTGCCGAAGCGGTACATGCCATGTTGGAGCGTTTGGATTTGGATCAATTGAGTTTTGATTTGCGCAATGCAGCTGCCAACGAAACTTCTCAACAACGTAAAGCAGATGCATTAAAGCGTTTGAGCGTAGTAGAAAGTTTCCGCGATGCCAATACTAGAATCGTGAATCGTCCTGAGTGGATGGTGATGCAATATATTCCTGTTATTCCACCTGAATTAAGACCATTGGTTCCGTTGGATGGCGGTCGTTTCGCATCATCTGACTTGAACGATTTGTATCGTCGTGTGATCATTCGTAACAATCGTTTGAAGCGTTTGTTAGAGATTAAAGCTCCTGAAGTAATCTTGCGCAATGAAAAGCGTATGTTACAAGAGGCTATAGATTCATTGTTTGACAATAGCCGTAAATCGAATGCTGTTAAAGCAGAAGGTGGACGTGCGTTGAAATCTTTGAGTGATGTATTGAAAGGAAAACAAGGTCGTTTCCGTCAAAACTTGTTGGGTAAGCGTGTGGATTATTCTGGTCGTTCTGTAATTGTGGTAGGACCTGAATTGAAAATGCACGAATGTGGTTTGCCCAAAGACATGGCAGCAGAATTGTTTAAGCCGTTCATTATTCGCAAGCTGATTGAAAGAGGTATTGTGAAAACAGTGAAGAGTGCCCGCAAATTGGTAGACAAAAAAGAAGCCATTATTTGGGATATTCTTGAAAATATTTTGAAAGGTCACCCCGTATTATTAAACAGGGCCCCAACTCTTCACCGTTTGTCTATTCAAGCGTTTCAGCCAAAACTGATTGAAGGGAAAGCCATTCAATTACACCCATTGGTTACCACTGCCTTCAACGCGGATTTCGATGGAGATCAGATGGCGGTGCATGTGCCGTTGAGCAATGCAGCTATTTTGGAGGCACAGTTGTTGATGTTGTCTTCACACAATATTTTGAACCCGCAGAATGGCACACCTATCACCCTTCCTTCTCAGGACATGGTGTTGGGCTTGTATTACATCACCAAGGGTAAGAAAACAATGGGCGACGATGTGGTGAAAGGAGAAGGCAAAGCGTTCTACTCTGCAGAAGAAGTGATCATTGCATACAACGAAAAGCAAGTTGATTTGCATGCGAACATTCGTGTAAAAACAAATTGCCGCAATGCAGATGGCACTCTTACCAATAAATTAATCGAAACAACGGTGGGTCGTGTAATTTTCAACCAATTTGTTCCGAAAGAAGTAGGGTTCATCAATGCCTTACTGACCAAGAAGAATTTGAGAGAAATCATTGGAGACATCATCAAATGGACAAGCGTGCCTGCTACGGCTAAATTCCTGGATGATATCAAATCATTGGGATACCGTATGGCATTCCGTGGTGGTTTGTCTTTCAACATCAACGATTTGATTATACCTGCTGTAAAAGAAGAGTTGGTAGAAAATGCCCAAGTAGAAGTATCAGAAGTGTGGGACAGTTATAATATGGGTCTGATCACCAACAACGAACGTTACAACCAGATTATTGACATTTGGAGTAGGGTAGATACCAAAGTAACAGAAACGCTTATTCGCGAATTGGCCATCGATAAACAAGGTTTCAACTCTGTATTTATGATGTTGGATTCTGGTGCTCGTGGTAGCAAACAGCAAATTAAGCAGTTGGCTGGTTTGAGAGGTTTGATGGCGAAGCCAAGAAAATCAGGTTCTTCTGGAAGTGAAATTATTGAAAACCCAATCCTTGCCAACTTTAAAGATGGTTTGAGTGTATTGGAATACTTTATCTCTACGCACGGTGCCCGTAAGGGTCTTGCGGATACCGCTCTCAAAACGGCTGATGCCGGTTACTTGACACGTAGATTGGTGGACGTTGCACAGGATGTAGTTATCAATGAAGAAGATTGTGGAACATTGCGTGGTATTGCAACCGCTGCATTGAAAGACAATGAAGACATCATTGAACCATTGAGCGATAGAATTGAAGGTCGTACTTCTTTGCACAATGTATATCATCCGGTAACCGAAGAAATTTTAATCGGAGCGGGTGAAGAAATCAGCGCTGAAGTAGCCAAGCGAATCGAAGAAACAGGTGTAGAAACCGTTGAAATACGTTCTGTATTGACTTGCGAAAGCAAGCGCGGTGTGTGTGTGAAGTGTTATGGCAAAAACCTTGCTTCTGGTGTATTGGCCCAGCGTGGTGACGCAGTAGGAATCATCGCTGCTCAATCTATTGGTGAGCCAGGTACTCAGTTGACACTTCGTACGTTCCACGTGGGTGGTGTGGCTGGATCTGCTTCCGTAGAATCTTCTTTACAAGCCAAGTTTGACGGTACATTGCAATTCGATGGATTGCGTACGGTGAACACCGAAAACAACGAAGGAAAGAAGGTAGCTGTGGTCATCGGTCGTACCGGTGAAATCAGAAACGTAGATGTAAAATCAGATCGTTTGTTGAACACCATGCACATTCCTTACGGTGCTATTTTGAATGTAAAAGATGGCCAAAAAGTTGCTAAGGGAGATACTATTTGTACTTGGGATCCTTTCAACAACGTAATTGTTGCTGAAAGTAACGGTAAGATCAAGTTTGATTCAATCATTGAGGGTATTACTTATCGTGATGAGGCTGATGAACAAACGGGTCACAGGGAAAAAGTGGTGATCGAAACCAAAGACAAAACCAAATTGCCTGCTATTCTGGTAGAAGGCAAGGATAAGAAATCATATAACCTACCAGTAGGATCTCACATTGCTGTTGAAGAAGGGGATGAAGTGAAGAGTGGCCAGGTGTTGGTGAAAATCCCAAGAATACTCAGCAAACTGAAGGATATCACCGGAGGTCTTCCTCGTGTAACTGAATTGTTTGAAGCAAGAAATCCAAGCAATCCTGCTGTCGTTTGCGAAATTGACGGGGTTGTTGCTTTCGGAGCCATCAAGCGCGGTAACAGAGAAATTAGCGTACAAGCGAAAGATGGTGTAGTGCGTAAGTACTTGGTTCCATTGAGTCGTCAAATCTTGGTACAAGACGGAGACTTCGTAAAAGCGGGTGCTGCCTTGAGTGATGGCCAAATCGCTCCTGCAGACATCTTGGCTATCAAAGGTCCATTTGCGGTGCAAGAATACGTAGTGAACGAAATTCAAGAAGTGTATCGTTTACAGGGTGTAAAAATCAATGACAAGCACATCGAAGTGATTGTGCGTCAAATGATGCGCAAGGTTACCATTGAAGATGCAGGAGATACCAAATTCTTAGAAGGAGATACAGAAGATAGACTGGACTTCAATGTTGAAAATGATTACATTTTCGACAAGAAAGTAGTTACAGAAGCTGGCGACAGCACTACACTGAAATCTGGTCAAATCACCACGTTGAGGGATGTTAGAGAAGAAAACTCTATCCTAAGAAGAGCAGACAAAAAGCTAGTGGAATACCGCGACGCTCATCCTGCTACCTCATCGCCTTTGTTATTAGGTATAACCAAGGCTTCTCTGGGAACACACAGTTGGATATCAGCTGCTTCCTTCCAGGAAACAACCAAAGTGTTGAGTTCTGCAGCCATTCAGGGTAAAACCGATGAGATGCTGGGCTTGAAAGAAAATGTAATTACAGGCCACCATATTCCTGCTGGTACTGGATTGCGTGAATTCGAAAACATGATCGTTGGAAGCAAAGAAGAATACGAGTTGCTGATGACTACCAAGGAAGCCATGAGCTTTGACGAAGAAGAGTAATGCACGATTGCAGATATTTACAAAGAGCAGCATTTTTGCTGCTCTTTTTTTGTCTAGTTGGTTAATGCTTTCCTAAAATAACTCCCTCAAACATAGATTTGTAGCCCTTTGTGAGTAACTTGCCTACTGAATCATAACTTAAGGGAATAAAAGAAAATATATCATGAAGAATCTCAACTATCTTTTCAATGCTTTGCTGGTGGTGGCAATAGCGGTTTTGTATTATTTTCATTTTTCTGCAAACAATTGTTCCTCTAAAAAAGGAAATCGTTCAGTGGAGGCTGTCGCACTGTCTGCAAAGGGGAAGGCTGGTTTATTTGCCTATGTTGATCTTGATTCCCTCAATGAAAAAATAACCTACATCAAACAAAACAGAGCAAAATTGGAGCAGGAGCAAGCAGCTATCGAAGCTGAGTGGCAAAATGGCTACAAAAATCTTCAGCAGCAAAGGGATCAATTCATCAAAAAAGGCGGCTCATCTATTACGCAACAGCAAGCCGAAGAATTTCAGAATATGCTGATTCAGCAACAACAACAAATTGATGGCAAAAAGCAAACACTTACCCAGAAGCTAAATGAAAAGAGCTATAAGTTTATGGATGGTGTCCAAAAGCAATTAAAAGATTTTTTGGCTGAGTACAATCAAGATAAGGGATTCAATTATATTTTTACAACAGGCAATGGATTGGAGTATATGGTCTATAAAGATTCTTCTCTCAATATAACCAATGATGTGGTTGAAGGCATGAACGAAAAATTAAAGTAAACAAGTATATAGTCACGGAAGATTTTCTTAAATTGAGTCCTGTTAGTGTTCCTGACAGGATTTTTTATTTAACGATATTCAATTCAATTGGCGTATGACTGAAAATCAACATTCATTTAAACCCTCCTTGGGGCTACTGGATGCTACCATGATTGTAGCAGGTTCTATGATTGGGTCAGGGATCTTTATTGTCAGTGCTGACATGCTCAAAGACCTAGGAAGTGCCGGTTGGTTGTTGGCCGCTTGGCTCATCACTGGTTTCATGACCTTGACGGCTGCACTAAGTTATGGTGAACTCAGCGCTATGTTTCCGAAGGCAGGGGGGCAGTATGTGTATTTAAAAGAAGCATACAATCCATTGATTGGTTTTTTATATGGATGGAGTTTCTTTTCTGTGATACAAACCGGAACCATTGCAGCTGTTGCGGTTGGTTTTGCTAAGTTTGCCGGTTATTTTTTTCCTGCATTGGCTTGGGAAGACATCAATACTTTTTCAGTAGGGGGTTTACATATTCACTACGCACAAGTGGTGGCAATTCTTTTAATCATACTGCTCACCTATATCAATACACGGGGGATACAAACAGGAAAAGTGATTCAAACGATTTTTACTTCTACTAAATTATTGTCTCTTTTTGGATTGATCATTGCCGGTTTCTTGGCATTCAAATGGGATGTCTGGTCTGCCAATTGGGCGCATGCCTGGGATATTCAAAAACTTACTAAATCCCCTGCAGGAATAGATTACCAGCCTTTAATCAGCGGCGTTGCCTTAGGGGCCATTGCGAGCGCTATGGTGGGAAGTATTTTCAGTAGCGACGCCTGGAACAATGTCACTTTTATTGCAGGAGAAATCAAAAATCCCAAGCGAAACATTGGCTTGAGTCTTTTTTTAGGAACGCTCTTGGTGACATTGATTTATGTGTTGATGAACGTGGTGTATTTGGCTACCGTCCCTTTACCTGAACTGGCTTTCGCTAAGGACAATAGAGTAGCCCTGAGCGCATCGGAAGCAATATTTGGAAGTTATGGTACCATAATCATTGCCATCATGATCATGGTGTCCACTTTTGGTTGCAACAATGGATTGATATTGGCTGGTGCGCGTGTGTATTATACCATGGCCAAGGATCAATTGTTTTTCAAGCAGGCTGGTAATCTCAATCAAAATGCAGTTCCCGCTTGGGCGCTTTGGATTCAGTGTGCGATGGCAGGGGCGCTTTGTTTGAGCGGTAAATATGGCGATTTGCTCGACATGGTCTCTTTTGTAGTAGTCATATTTTATGTATTGACCATTGCCGGTATTTTTATATTAAGAATTCAAAGGCCTGATGCAGAAAGGCCGTATCGTGCTTTTGGGTACCCTGTATTGCCTATTCTGTATATCTTAATGGGAATTACTTTTTGTGGATTGTTGATTGTATATAAGCCACAATTTACCTGGCCCGGACTCATCATCACATTGATGGGTATTCCATTGTATTATCTGGCAGTTGCTAATAAATCAAAATAATTGTTATGAATACGGATACTTGTAATCTCATTTTTGAAAAATGCATTTCGGATTATCATATCCATGATCATGTTGATACACCCTTGACACAGCCCCATCCCGCCCAGTCGGCCGAAGCACTTTTATATGAGAAGTGCTGGGTAGATACGGTTCAGTGGCATCTGGAAGATATCGTTCGAAACCCAACCATTGTTCCTGAAGATGGTTTGGCATTGAAAAGAAGAATTGACCTCAGCAATCAACATCGTACCGATCTGGTAGAATATATTGATAGTTATTTCTTGCAAAAATTTCAGGCAGTTGTACCCAAGTCAAATGCCACTTTGAATACCGAAAGCCCTGCCTGGGCCATTGATCGGCTGTCTATATTGGCACTGAAAATCTACCACATGAGAGCTGAAGTCGAACGCTCGGAAGCCACTGCTGAACATCGGGCCAGTTGTTCACAGAAATTACAGGTTTTACTGGAACAGCAAAAAGATTTGTCTGCTGCCATCGATCAATTGCTGAATGATATTGTCAATGGTTCCAAGTACATGAAAGTGTACAAACAAATGAAGATGTACAACGATCCTTCTTTAAATCCGGTATTATACCAACAGACTACTAAATAGTTTGAACAAGCAGTCACATATGGTTGTCATTCGATTTTCCGCAATGGGAGATGTCGCTATGGCGGTACCAGTGATCAGACAATTGCTCGATCAGCATCCTCACCTTTATGTCACCATGGTCTCAAACGCCAGCTTTGCCCCACTTTTTGCAGGACATGATCGTTTGAATTTTGTGGCAGCCCATCTCAAAGGAAAACATGCAGGATGGCGGGGTATGTATCGCTTGTTCAGAGAACTGCGCTCAACCGGAAAGATTGATCGGGTAGCTGATTTGCACGGTGTATTGAGGGCTACGCTGTTGAGGATATTTTTTATTCTCACCGGAACCAAAGTTTGTTCTATCCATAAAGGAAGAAAAGAAAAAAAGTTGCTTACTGCCCATCTTAACAAACAACTTGTTCCTTTGAAACATACAACAGATCGCTATGCTGCTGTATTTCAGGAATTGGGTTTTCCGGTATTATTGAGTTCTTCTTACCGACTTCAGTCTTCGCCTATGCCGTCAAAGATTCCTTTACATGACAAAGAATCCGTTTGTATTGGCATTGCTCCTTTCGCAAAGCATCCACTCAAAATGTATCCACTGGAGCAAACCCGTGCCTTGGTGAGTGCTTTGAGTCAATTACCTGTTACTATTTTTTTATTCGGGGCTGGATCTCAAGAAACGGAGATTTTGCAAACCTGGACCAACAATCGAAATGTATTCAATTTGGCCAATGCTTTTCATTTGTCAGAAGAGTTGAGTATTATCAGCAACTTACAACTAATGGTCAGTATGGATTCGGCCAATATGCACCTGGCTTCCTTGTTTGGAGTGCCAGTGGTGAGTATCTGGGGGCCAACCCATCCCTTTGCCGGCTTCAATGGGTATGGCCAATCGCTGGACAATGCCATTGGATTAAACTTAACTTGTCGTCCTTGCTCTGTGTATGGAAATAAGCCCTGTTTTAGAAAAGATCATGCTTGTATGCAGCAATTACCACATTCCTTGATTTATCAGAAAGTGACAAATTTGCTGCATTTTTCATGATGTGTGCCTGCACAGAAGCTCGAATAAAAAATCAGACAATTATATATCGAATCGATTAAATTTGACAAAATAATAGCAGTTGATGAAACCTTTCTCAATCGTCATTCATGGGGGAGCCGGTACCATCCTTAAGGAGGATATGACTCCCGAATTGGAAAAAGCCTATATCCAAGGTTTGGAAACATCTATCAATAAAGGGTATGATATCTTGGAAAAGGGCGGCACAGCGGTTGAAGCCATACGGGCAGCCATTGTGTTATTGGAAGACAATGTACTTTTCAATGCCGGACGTGGGGCTGTGTTTACCAAAAAAGGAGTTCAAGAAATGGATGCGGCTATCATGAACGGAGCCAATCTGGAGGCTGGTTCTGTAACAGGTGTTAGAAATGTGCGCAATCCCATTGAACTTGCGTATGAGGTGATGGCCAACAGCAATCATGTTTTTTTAAGTGGAAAGGGTGCAAATGATTTTGCCATCAAACAAAAATTGAAACTGGAGCCCGATGAATACTTCTTTTCAAAATTCAGGTACGATCAATGGAGAGAAATCAGGGACAGTGATAATTATTCATTGGATCATACCCACCAGGATTTAGCTGAATTAATGAAGGATAAAAAATTTGGTACAGTGGGTGCCGTGGCATTGGATCAGCATGGAAACATAGCCGCCGCTACTAGTACAGGTGGAATGACCAATAAGAAATACGGTAGAATCGGCGACAGTCCTATCATTGGGGCGGGTACCTATGCCAACAACAAAACTTGCGCTATCAGTTGTACCGGACACGGCGAGCCTTTTATCAGAGCCGTTGCTGCGCATGATGTAAATGCATTGATGGAATACAAAGGATATAGTTTACAAGATGCTATGCATGAAGTGGTTCACCATCGCTTGCCTTTACTTAAAGGAGAAGGAGGAATGATTGGGGTAGATGCACAAGGTAATACTGACATGGTGTTTAACAGTGCGGGCATGTATCGAGCCATGCGAAACAGCCAAGGCATTCAAACAACCGGAATTTACAAGGATTGATTCTTTTATCAATTCGTCTGATTTCAATTATTCAAGATGAAAAAATTTGCTGTACTGGTTGCTGGAGGAAGTGGTAGCAGGATGAACAGCGCTGTTCCCAAACAATTTTTGTTATTAAAGGGCAAGCCTGTACTCTATTACACCATTCATACTTTTTTGCAAGCCGATGCAGACATACAATTGATTCTTGTATTACCCCAAGATCATCTGACAGCAGGACAGGAATTGATCAACACTTATTTTCCAGCAGCATCGATTCAAATTATTGCCGGAGGTGACACTCGATTTCAATCTGTTAAAAACGGACTTACCTTGGTGGAGCCTGATAGCATTGTGTTTGTACATGACGCCGTTAGATGTTTGCTCTCCGTTCAATTGATTCACCTTTGTGCTGAAGCTGTAAAGGCCAAGGGAGCCGTGATCCCGGTGGTTCCCAGCAAAGACAGTGTTCGAATCGTAGAAGCCAACCTGAACCGATCAGTTGACCGCAATTCGATTCAACTTGTTCAAACACCACAAGTGTTTCTAAGCA
>CANGBQ010000022.1 GCA_947451985.1 Chitinophagaceae bacterium
AATATACACAGGTTTACTTTCTGCATCAGAAAATCCAGAAGAATTAAGTGGTGTCATTTGCCATGAATTGGCCCATATTGAACTTTACCATGTAACCAAAAAAGTAACAAAAGAAATTGGTCTTTCGGTTGTATTCTCAATTGCCCCGGGCAATGTCGGGGCTGACAAAATCAAACAACTTGCAAAAGTGCTGTCCTCTTCTTCTTTTGACAGAAAATTAGAAAAAGAGGCAGACATTAAAGCGATTGATTATCTGGCAAAAGCCAATATCGATCCAGTCTGTCTAGTTAGATTTTTCAACAAAATGTCTAAAATAGAAAACGACCCCGCTAGCAGGTATTTGTCCTGGATCAATACTCATCCAGATGCGAAAATTCGAGCTAAATATGTAGCTGATCAGTGTAAAAACAAAGTCTTTACAAGCGAGCAGCTTACAACAGTCGAAACATGGAATACAATGCGAAAAAGAATTGACGACTAACGTTACAACTTTTTCAATATCAAATTGACGGGTCAACAGAAAGTCCCAAACCAACATTTTCGTTGTATATAATCTTTCCGTAATCAAATGTAATTCCTTCCCCAATATCCTGAGTCAGCAATAAAGTGCCGTCCATATCCACATAGTCCAGCAATGGCACAAATTGAGCAATAGCAGCCGTTCCTACCGAAGATTCATTCATACAACCCATCATTACTTTCAAATTTAATGAACGGGCTTTTTCTATCATTCTTTTCGCAGGAGTAATGCCACTACACTTAGTCAGTTTGATATTGATACCATGAAAATGATTTGCACATCTCAATACATCTTCCTCGCTTACACAGGATTCATCTGCAAAAATGGGCAAGGACGATTCTTGGAACAAAACTTTCATTCCCTCCCAATCATCTTTAGCCAAGGGCTGTTCCACCAGTTCCACCCCTAATTCTTTCAGTAAAGGAATTTTTTGTAAGGCGGTTTCCAAATCCCATGCAGCATTGGCGTCTACCCTGAACCTTGCATGGGTATGTTTTCGAAGAGCCGCGACAGTTTCGATGTCATTTTCAAAACCAACTTTTATTTTATAAATAGGCCAGGGACGCTCTTCGATTTTTTTGATCATTATATCAACATCATCTATTCCAATAGTAAAATCAGTCAATGGCGAATTGTTTGTATCCAAATTCCATAATTGATGCAATTGTTTCTTTTTCATTCGTCCATACAAGTCCCACCCTGCCATATCAAGTGCACATACTAAAAAAGAATTATGGGGAAATAAATGATGTAAATAATGCCAGTATCTTTCAGGATCTGAAAAAGAAAATTTTTCTAAAAAAACGCGCTTCCCCTCTAGGTCTGCTATCATTTTTTCTACCGGAATATTATAATAGCTTATTGCAGGCGCCTCTCCGTATCCTTTTATCCCAAAATAATCCAACTCAACGATAAAGGTAGGCTGATGCGTTTTCGTCCCTTTCGAAATGGTAAAAGGATATTTAAAGGGGAGTTCAAATGTTTTGTAAGCAATCTTCATGCGAATATTGTTTCAGAGCAATCTGGATTTACAAACGACCCGAGGATAATACCATCTGATGAATAGTTTGATTCAGTTCCTTTTGTTTGATTAAGTTTTCCAGAGAGAGATGCATTCTATAATTCCAATAATGATCCGGATCGGCTGGGTTGTTGATTCTTTCTTCGGAAGGAATCAATCTTCGAGTAGCTTCTTCCATTGCCATCAAATCCTGCAATAAGAAAACACTCAGCATAGCAGGGGATTGTAGGTGTTGTGTAACAATTTCCTTGCAGATCCAAGGCTCACCATAATACGGAGGTTCTCCTGTATGCTGCATTAAATGATTGAAAAAAGAATGGGTAACCGAACTGTTCTCTTCCCACCATTCTCGAAGGGTACTCATGTCATGGGTGGATGGCGTGACCACTGTCAAATAAGGTGCGTTGGCCGGATGAGAAAATTGCGCTTCTGAGGTCTTGGGCATTCTTTGAACCTGCAAAGCAAGGATTTCCCTTGCTTTCAACACCCCTTCTACCATATCAGGCACCATCCCCAAATCTTCAGCACAAATCAACATATCAGAACTCTTTTGAATGGCATCTAGTTTTTTCTGAGCCTCTGTATACCACAATTCATTCTGCTTTTCATAGAAATATTGTCGATACATTTCATTCAGAATTCCTTGCTCCCTTGCTGGGAGTTGCTTATAAGCAGCGGTGTCTTGCATGCTGATTCTAAAATGATATAAAGAAGGACTTTTATCATCCCTCAGTACTATTACACTGGAAAGGAGATCGATTAATCCCTGACGCAATGATTCGTCAAGCTGATTCTTTTTGCAATAAGCATCTATTTTTCTTTGCGTATTGAATGCATCCTTGAAACGATTCCCCTCTAATATATTCTCTTTCACCCAAAGTGTTTTGTCACCAAAAGTTTGATGCAACATTTCGTCTGTGATCAAGGGGTTGCACAAATAAACTTCATCAAACATATAGCCAGCATGGGTGAAATCATCCGCAGTCAAAGGCAAGGAAGGCTTAAAGACACCTAATATACCTTCGATGGCATGCAATGGAATACTCCAGATACGGAAGAAACCAAGAATATGGTCAATACGAATGGCATCAAAGTAATGACTCATGTTTTCCATTCTTTGGCGCCACCAGGCATACCCATTGGCCCGCATCGCTTCCCAATTGTACGTAGGGAAACTCCAGTTTTGACCTTTTACAGCGAAAGCATCAGGGGGAGCGCCCGCTTGCATGTCCATATGAAACAAGGTGGGATGCATCCAAGTATCGACACTATGCCGTCCCACCCCTATGGGTAAATCTCCTTTGATTACCACTCCTTTTTGATGGGCGTGGTCCACTGCCTCTTTCAACTGACAGTGCAGTTGGAATTGTGTAAAATAATGAATAGCTATCTGAGGATAATCACTACCCAAAGGATTGGTCAAACGAGCCACTTTATCGCCATCGAATACTGCATATTCCTTCCATTGACTGCAATCTGCTGTATTGAATTGCTTTCGTAAAAAACAAAAGGCGGCATAGGGCATCAACCAATCTTTGTTAGAAGCAAAAAAATCGTCATAACCAGTGGATTGCTCGAACGAACGCTGTTGTTGATCAAACAACAACTGAATAGCTTCATTTTTGATTCGAATCACTTCTTCGTAATCCAATGTAGGCAAATGATTGATTTGCTTGACGGATTTTAATAAGGTAGCAGGAAAAGCAACTCCAATCTGACGAGCGATTTTTTGAACATCCAAAAAAATAGGATGAAGTGCAAAAGCCGAAATCGCAGAATAAGGATAAGAATCTTTTCGGGTAAGCGTTGCTGTGGTATCATTAATAGGCAGCAATTGAATCAATTTGATTCCAACTTGTGCCGACCAATTGGTCAATAAGTTCAAATCAGAGAAATCCCCTACTCCCCAACTTTTCTCAGATTTCAAAGAAGACAATTGCACATTTACACCCGCCGCCTTCCATGCTTGATGTTTTAAGCGGGCAAACAAATGAAGACAATGCAATCGATTCTTGTCCACCGAAAGATTCAGCACCCTGTTCTCCCCTTCTTCGTAACATTCAACCCGCTTTTGTTTTACATCATAGATACCAAACTTGTACGAAATGGGAAAGGTCTCCTTCTGTAAATCGAGGTTGGCAAACCAAGAACCATGTTGACGATGCAACAAGACTGGTTTTTGCTCATCCCAGTTTTTTAACTTTTTGGCAGACCCCACCATACATAGCACTTTGCCAGCAGGTAAATAAGGTGCGTGCACCACTATCACATGAGAGGGACGCTTGCAGGCAACCGATTTTGAATTCGCCTGCTCTAAGTCAAAAACCTTTGAAAAGGGCCGCGTTTTAAACACTGCGGTATCAAATGAAATGTCTTGCCAATCATCATAAACTGCTATTTCAGCCTGTTCAATTCCCTGCAACTGGATATACCTGTTTGGCCAGTGGTCTAATTGGACGCTCCCCTCATTTTCCTGTAAAACATAATGATAAAAAATAGCGTTCTTCTGCTGGTGGGCAGTGGGCTCGTAGGCGCCATACCAATACTCTTCATTCAGGTACTGTAGTTTTATTTCAGAAAAAATATTATTACCTGTATACTCATTTTCATGTAGCCGAACTGAGAGGGATTGACCATAATATGTTTTGTACCGAATATAAAAGTGGACCACCATCAACGATTTCGTTTAGATTGGCAATTTAATCATATTTATATGAAAAAAAATAGTGTTGTCGCCTGGATTTAAGTGCTTAAAGAAAAAAATATCGAGCATTTTACAATCTGTATTATATTTGCTAAAATAATCAACAAATGGAAAAAGCTAAAAAGTCAACCGGTTTGTATTGGGTTCTATTCTTCTTATCAATTGCTGCTTTTTTTGGTGTATACCAAATTGGCGGAGGCTATTGCTCCATGGTACTTCCATTCAATGTTACTTTCTTCGCCATGGCCATGGACTTGATGTAATCGATCTTATGCCTTATTTTAATAGCGCCCTGACCAGTCAGGGCTTTTTTATGTATCTACAATAAAAAAGCCGCAGTAGAAATACTGCGGCTTGCAATTAAATTGGATGGCAGGTTTACTTCACTTCTTCAAACTCCGCATCTGTTACATTTTCCGTATTTGCACCCCCACCGGAAGTCTGTTGCTCACCAGCAGCTTGATTGTCCGCACCAGCTTGGGTAGCTTTGTACATCTCTTCGCTGGCAGCCGTCCAAGCAGTATTCATTTCAGCCATTGCAGCATCAATTTGAGCCAGATCTGCCGACTTGTGTGCTTCTTTCAATTTTTCAAGCGCTGCTTCGATGGGCGCCTTTTTATCAGCAGAAATTTTATCTCCGTACTCTTTCAGTTGCTTTTCAGTTTGAAAAATCAAACTATCGGCCTGGTTGATTTTGTCAACTTTTTCTCTTTCCACTTTATCAGCTTCTTCATTGGCCTTCGCTTCATTTTTCATTTTTTCAATTTCCTCTTTACTCAATCCACTGCCGGCTTCTATACGGATCTTTTGTTCTTTACCCGTTCCTTTGTCCTTGGCGCTCACATGCAAAATACCATTGGCGTCAATATCAAAAGTAACTTCTACTTGTGGCACTCCTCTTGGTGCAGGGGGGATGCCATCTAAGTTGAACATACCTAAGCTCTTGTTTTGATTGGCCATGGGACGCTCGCCTTGCAGTACATGAATTTGCACACCAGGTTGATTATCGCTGGCCGTGCTGAACACTTCAGATTTCTTGGTTGGGATAGTGGTATTGCTGTCAATCAGTCTGGTCATTACGCCTCCCATGGTTTCAATACCCAAACTCAATGGAGTAACATCCAACAACAATACGTCTTTTACTTCACCTGTCAACACAGCTCCCTGAATGCCTGCTCCAATAGCCACCACTTCGTCCGGATTCACGCCTCTGTTGGGTTTCTTGCCGAAGAACTTTTCTACAATTTCTTGCACTTTTGGAATCCGGCTGCTTCCGCCCACCAAAATCACTTCGTCAATTTGAGAAGTAGAAATACCTGCATCTTTCAACGCAGCCTCACAAGGCTTCAAGCAGCGCTCAAACAATTTGTCGGCCAATGCTTCAAATTTGGCACGGGTCAACTTTTTCACCAAGTGCTTGGGCACGCCATCCACGGCTGTAACATAGGGAAGATTGATTTCTGTTTCGGAAGAAGAAGACAATTCTACCTTGGCTTTTTCAGAAGCTTCTTTCAGACGCTGCAAAGCCATGGGATCTTTTCTTAAATCGATGGCTTCATCTGCTTTGAATTCGTCGGCCAACCAGTCCATGATGATTTTATCAAAATCGTCACCGCCCAAATGGGTATCTCCATTGGTAGATTTTACTTCAAATACGCCATCACCCAATTCAAGTACTGAGATATCGAACGTACCACCTCCCAAATCAAATACAGCAATTTTCTGATCCTTACCTTTCTTATCCAAACCATAAGCCAAAGCAGCAGCAGTGGGCTCGTTTACAATTCTTCTGACATTCAAGCCGGCAATCTCTCCCGCTTCTTTGGTTGCTTGACGTTGGGCATCATTAAAATAAGCAGGCACTGTAATCACCGCCTCGCTCACCTCCTGACCCAAATAATCTTCAGCCGTTTTTTTCATTTTCTGTAATACCATCGCACTGATTTCTTGCGGGGTATAGAGTCTTCCATCTATATCAATTCGGACGGTATTATTATCTCCCTTTACAACTTTATAACTCCAATGGCTACTTTCTTCGGTTACTTCATCGTATCTGCGACCCATGAAGCGCTTTACACTCGAAATCGTGTTTTGAGGGTTGGTAATGGCTTGTCGCTTAGCAGGATCCCCTACTTTGCGTTCTCCATTTTTCAAAAAGGCTACAACCGAAGGGGTTGTTCTCCTTCCTTCATCGTTTGCAATGACAACTGGTTCATTGCCTTCCATAACAGAAACACAACTATTGGTGGTTCCTAGATCAATTCCTATAATTTTACCCATGATAATTTGTTTTGCTATACAATAGTCAATGATTATGCCAAGCGAAAAAGAGTGAAAAAATGGCAGAAAGAACACCTGTCATTAGACAAATCAACAGCCTCGATTATTGCAGGCTTTATAGATGGCTAGAAGAATAAAATAATTATCAATACGATATTATATAATGATTTACAATCATTTATGAGTTTTTACTGATTTTAAAACTAAAGTTTTTTTGAATCAAGAAACTCATTGAAATAACCAAAACAGTAGTTAGCATTTGACTGGCCATTGCAGGCCAATGCAGGTATTCTACCATGCATTTGAGCAATATGTAATTGAACACCACATTAAATGAAAAGGAAAGAAAATACCTAAACAATTGAATCCTGCCTTTTAGGTTGGAATCTGTAAAAACGACATATTTATTGAGCAGGAATCCTATAGAAAAAGAGACCATGGAGGATACAAACAAAGCCGCCATATGAGGCTTGAAAGCAAAGAATCCTACATCCACGAGTTGTCGACCAAACCAATACTGATAAACCAAAAAATAGGCAAGTAGACCCAACACTGTATTTCCTCCGCCACAAACCAGGTATCGAAAGGTTTGCAGGGGCACCCATCTACTAAAAATAGGAAACAGCGTATCTATTATTCCAACGATTGGCTTTTTCATATAAATGAAAGGCTCTATTTGAAAATATATCGGATACTCAAACCACCCCAATCTCCATTGAAGTCAGATCCCTTTCCAAAATCGAAGGAAGGCTGCCAGTCCAATGAAAGATTCAAAGGCGTACCAGGTATTCTGTAATCCAATCCTAAAACTCCATCGATACCCAACACATTGGCTCCGCCGAAATAGGCCCTGTCATATAAGGCTACGTGCGCACCAGGTCCAACATACCATTGCAAACCATTTACACCATTGATCGTATGATGTAGTTCATATAAAAGGCAAATACGGGTACCCTTCCAAAAATACCCGATGGCCTCAATGGCTTTTTGATCCCTGATGAAATTTTTGTAGGTAACCCCTTGTGGGTAGAATTTTACCCCCAATGAGTGCTTGTAGTTGGATTGATTATTGCGTTGAGCAAAAGACTGCCCCGCTATAAATAAGAAAACAAGCGCGAGAATAGATGCAATTCTTTTCATGTTATTTTAATTTAATATACAGTGATAAAAATACTGATTAACTGCCATACAATTCAAGTCGCTGCGCTTTTACACGATCGTCTTGAAGGTATTCATCATAGGTCATCAATTTGTCAATCATGCCATTGGGCGTAATTTCAATAATGCGATTGGCTACGGTTTGCATAAACTGATGATCATGCGTGGTAAAAAACACAATGCCAGGAAAAGCAATCATGCTATCGTTAAAAGAGATAATGCTCTCCAAATCCAGGTGATTGGTAGGTTCATCCAGCACCAGCACATTTGGATTTTGCAACATCATCTTACTCAACATGCATCTTACTTTTTCTCCTCCACTCAACACCGTAGTTTTCTTTAATATTTCGTCGCCACTGAACAACATTTTCCCTAAAAATCCTCTGAGAAAATCTTCATCTACATCCTTAACAGTGGGTGGCACAAACTGGCGCAACCAGTCCATTAAGTTCAGTTGACTACCTTCAAAATATTCTGCATTGTCATTGGGCAAATAGGCAGGCGTAATGGTCGTCCCCCATTCAAAGCTCCCTCCATCCGCTTGAGCCCTGCCATTGATGATTTCGAAAAAAGCAGTCAGAGCCATCGGCTCACGACTCAATAAAGCAATTTTCTGGTTTTTCTGCACATCAAAATTAAGCTTACTGAAAAGCTTTTTGCCATCCACCGACTTTGACAAATTCTCTACTTTTAAAATCTCATTTCCCACTTCTCTTTCTTGCTTGAAGATGATGCCAGGATATTTTCGATTGGATGGCTGTATATCCTCAATGACTAATTTTTCCAAAGCTTTCTTTCTGCTGGTTGCCTGCTTGCTCTTAGAAGCATTCGCACTGAATCGGGCAATAAAGTCCAGTAAGTCTTTTCTTTTCTCTTCAATTTTCTTGTTCTTGTCTGTCATTTGACGAGCAGCCAATTGAGAGCTTTCATACCAGAAAGAGTAATTACCAGTATATACTTTGATCTTGCTTCGATCAACATCCGCCACATGGGTACAAACGGCATCCAAAAAGTGACGATCGTGACTCACCACCAATACAATGTTCTCATACTCTGCCAAGAAGTTTTCCAACCAACTGATGGTTTCAACATCCAAGTTATTGGTAGGTTCATCCAGCAATAAGATATCTGGATTGCCAAACAATGCTTGAGCCAACAACACCCTTACCTTTAAGTTGGCGCTGATGTCCTTCATGAGTTGTTGGTGCAAATCGTCCTTCACACCCAGTTCGCTGAGCAAAGTAGCGGCATCGCTTTCTGCGGTGTATCCACCCATCTCCCCAAATTCATTCTCCAATTCTCCCGCTTTGATTCCATCCGCCTCGCTAAAATCTTCTTTGGCATAAATAGCGTCACGCTCATGCATGATTTTCCATAATTTCTTGTGCCCCATCAATACGGTATTGATGACCGTTTGATCATCAAAAGCAAATTGGTTCTGGTTGAGCACGGCCATTCTTTCGCCAGGAGTGATGTCAATCGTTCCCTTGTTGGGTTCAATTTCCCCACTGACAATCTTCAAAAAAGTCGACTTCCCCGCCCCGTTGGCACCAATGACACCATAACAGTTTCCTTTGGTAAAATTGATATTTACCTCATCGAACAATACCCTTTTTCCGTAGGCTAACGTAACATTATTGACTGTAATCATAGCTATTAAAAGTGCGCAAAGATAATGCTAAATCCCCAATAGACAGGGTTGAAGGCGGCAAATATGAACAAATCAATCGAGCAATTGTCAGCATTTGGCCACATCCGCCAATCAATCATTACTTTTGCAGTATGAGTCTTGTAAAAACCATCCAAGCAAATGTTCTTAAAGCGCTTACAAGCATCTATTCAGGCAGCTTTACCGAAAAGGACTTCCAAATCAATCAAACCAAGCCAGAATTTGAAGGAGATTACACCATCGTGCTGTTTTCCCTGGTGAAATCGCTTAAGCTCTCTCCAGAGACAATTGGAGCACAATTGGGAGAACAATTGATTCAACAAAATCCAGCTTTATTTACGGCATACAATATCATTAAAGGCTTCTTGAATCTGAGCATAGCCGATGCCTATTGGCAAGGACTTTTAGAAAACCAACACAACGATCGTTGTTATGGAAAGCAGGCCATGAATGGTAAAAAAGTAATGGTAGAGTATTCCTCCCCTAATACCAACAAACCCCTTCATCTGGGGCATTTAAGAAATAACTTTCTAGGATGGAGTGTGGCTGAAATTTTAAAAGCAAACGGATATGAAGTACTCAAAAGCTGTATTGTAAATGACAGAGGCATCCATATCTGTAAAAGCATGATCGCCTGGCAACGATTTGCCAATGGCGCAACACCGGAAAGCACGGGTATGAAAGGCGACCATTTTGTGGGAGATTATTATGTGAAATTCAATGATGCGTTCAAAGCCGAAGTCAAAGACTTGGTTGAGAAAGGGATGAGTGAGGCTGAAGCTGAAAAAAACGCACCTATTTTATTGGCTACTCAGCAAATGCTGCACGACTGGGAAGCCGGAGAACCCGCAGTAATGGCACTTTGGAAGAAAATGAACGGCTGGGTATATGAAGGTTTTGATGTAACCTATCGAACCATTGGCAGCGACTTTGACCAAACCTATTATGAAAGCGACACTTATTTGCTGGGCAAAGACATTGTACAAAAAGGACTACAAGAGAAAGTGTTTTTCAAAAAAGAGGACGGAAGTGTCTGGATTGATTTAACGGCTGATGGATTGGATGAAAAATTGGTTTTGCGGAAAGACGGCACTTCGGTCTATATCACCCAAGACATCGGGCTGGCGCAACAGAAATACGACCAATATCAAATTGATAAAAGCATTTATGTAATTGGTGACGAGCAAAATTATCACATGAAAGTGCTCAAGCTGATCGCACAGAAGCTGGGGCTACCCTATGCAGATGACATTTATCATCTCAGTTATGGAATGGTTGAATTACCCTCTGGTAAAATGAAAAGCAGAGAAGGTACAGTTGTAGATGCAGACGACTTGGTTGCTGAAATGATTGAGACAGCTAAAAATCATACAGAAGCCTTGGGTAAGGTGAAAGATTTCTCTCCTGCAGAATTAGAAGCTTTGTATCAAACCATCGGATTGGGCGCTATGAAATTCTATTTACTGCGCGTAGACCCTAAGAAAAAAATGATCTTCAATCCGGAAGAGTCGATAGACTTTCATGGATTCACGGGACCATTTGTACAATATACCTATGCCAGAATCAAAAGCATATTGCGAAAAGATGCCCCAGGAAAGTCAACAGCACCCAAGAGTCCATTGCTGAAACTGGAAAAGGAAGTATTGTATGTACTCGAACAATTCCCTTCTATTATAGAAGCGGCTGCTATTGAATTGAATCCATCCGTGATCGCCAACTATTTGTTTCTATTAGCTAAAACATTCAACTCTTTTTATACAGAGCATTCCATTGGCAATGCGGAAACAGCAGAAAAGAAACATCTGCGATTACAGCTTTCCGTTATGACCGCAAATGTCATCCAAAGCGGAATGCAGCTGTTGGGATTGTCAGTACCAGAAAGGATGTAAGGTAGCTTTGTTGTATAAATGACTCTTAATATTACGATAACAAGCCTGCTAACAATTGTCAGATTTAATGTGTAAATTTGACACGCTAAAAATAACCCAACCATTAAAGTTGAGCTATGAGTAAAAAAATTAAAAGAATCGGAGTTTTGACAAGTGGTGGTGATGCGCCAGGAATGAATGCAGCCATCAGGGCTGTGGTGAGAACTGGTATTTATCATGGTCTTGAAGTGTTTGGCATCATGAGGGGATATACGGGAATGGTCGAAGACGACATCATACCGCTCGAAAACAGAAGCGTGGCCAATATCATACAGAGAGGCGGAACCATCCTCAAAACGGCCAGGTGCATGGAGTTTATGGAATACGAAGGGCGTAAGAAAGCATTTGACAACCTAAGTAAAAGAGGAATAGACGGATTGGTGATCATTGGCGGTGATGGTAGTTTCCGAGGGGCTCAAATTTTTAGCAGCGAATTTAATATCCCCTGCATTGGATTGCCTGGCACAATCGATAAAGACATTGCAGGTACCGATTTTACTATTGGTTTTGATACTGCTGTCAATACAGCCGTAGAAGCCATCGACAAAGTAAGAGATACCGCTGATGCCCACGACCGGTTGTTCATTATTGAAGTAATGGGCCGGGATGCCGGCTACATTGCCTTGCACAGTGGCATTGCAACAGGTGCTGAAAATATTCTTATCCCCGAGAAAAAAACCAACCTCAACGACATTTTGCAGTCACTTGAAGAAAAAGAAAAAAGAAAGAAACTGGTGAATTTGATCATCGTAGCAGAAGGCGATGAATTTGGCGCTAATGAAATTGCCGGGCACATTAGCCAGCGACTCCCTAAGTTGGAAGTGAGGGTTTGTATTCTCGGGCATATCCAGAGAGGTGGGTCCCCTACTTGCATGGACAGATTATTAGCCAGCAGAATGGGTTATCACGCCGTGGAAAGTTTGGTAGAAGGCAGACACAATGTATTTGTGGGTATTGTCAATAATAAAATGAATTATACAGCATTAAACGAAGCTGTTAAAAAGAAACAGCGCATCAACGAAGACTGGATGAATATTGTAAAAATTCTTGCTACCTAATCACTTGCTTCATCCTGAAACAACCAATATATGAGTAACCACATTGATAAATACGTACACGATGGAATGGACACGGCTGCTGGTTTTGCCCATTCTCAGAAAAGAACAAAAATTGTTGCCACTGTAGGGCCCGCTTGCGATACTTATGAAGGGCTGTTGGAATTGGTAAAGGCAGGGGTGAATGTATTCCGTTTAAACTTCTCCCATGGAAGCCATGAAGACAAGAAACTGGTCATTGAGAGAATTCGTGAAATCATTCGGAAAGAACCATACAACATAGCCATCCTTGGAGATTTACAAGGCCCTAAATTGCGCGTAGGCGAATTAGAGAATGGCAGCGTGCAATTGAATCCCGGAGATGAAATTATATTCACTACCGAAAAGGTGGTGGGCAACGCCAATAAAATTTATGTATCCTACCCGCACCTGACCAATGACGTAAAAATTGACGAGCGAATTTTTCTGGATGACGGAAAAATGGAAGTTCGGGTTACAAAAATTCTAAACCCGAAAGAAATATTGGTGACAGTAAACTTAGGTGGGTTATTGCTACCCAAAAAAGGTGTCAACCTTCCAGATAGTGAATTGTCCCAGCCTGCAATGACCGAAAAAGACATCATAGATCTCGCGTTTATGATTGAGCAGAAAATCGACTGGGTGGCATTATCCTTTGTCAGAAAGGCTGTCGATATCATTGATTTGAAAAAACGCATCAAGGAAAAGGACAGCAAGATTAAAGTCATCGCTAAAATTGAAATGCCGGAGGCGTTGAAGAACCTGCGTGATATCATCATAGAAAGCGATGGCGTAATGGTAGCCAGGGGCGATTTGGGGGTTGAAATGCCCATTGAAGAGGTTCCGGTAATTCAAAAAGACATTATCAGAAAATGTATGCACCGGGCCAAACCGGTGATTGTGGCTACCCAGATGATGGAAAGCATGATGGACCGTACCAAACCCAATCGAAGTGAAGTGAGCGACGTGGCCAATGCCGTGATTGAAGGTGCGGACGCGGTGATGCTCAGCGGTGAAACAGCGATGGGTTCTTATCCCACCCTGGTGGTTCAAACCATGAGCAAAATCATCACCAAAGTAGAAAATACCGTTTACGACTACAATAGGGACGATATTCTGGCACCACAACCCCATTCACCCTCCTTTCTGAGCGATGCCATCTGCTACAGTGCCTGCAAATTGGCAAACGATTCCAAGGCGGACGCCCTGATTGGAATGACCCAAAGTGGTTACACTGCCTTTATGCTAAGCAGCTACAGACCTAAAAGTCCTTTGTATATATTCAGCAAAGAAAAAAGCTTGATCAACCAACTGAGTTTAAGCTGGGGCGTAAGGGCTTTTTATTATGCCGAGGAGGAAAGCCTAGATGGAATTATTGCTGACCAGATCAGCATTCTCAAGAAAAGAGGATTCTTGAAAAAAGACGATGTGGTCATCAATACGGGCAGCACCCCCGTGGAAATGCACCTGCCTACCAATATTATTAAAATTACACAGGTAGATTAATTTCAGTGCTATTTTTAACTAAATAAATGATTATCATGTAGTTAAAATAATTACTTGAATTTAAAAAGCCACTCAATTTGAGTGGCTTTTTAATGAGATTGTTTATGTATTACGCCTGAGGCTTAACACTAAGACAATTTACTTAGCTTACTTCTTAGCAGCAGTATCAACTGTTGCAGCAGCAGCTGTATCAACAGCAGCAGCAACAGTAGTGTCATTTGGAGCTGCAGTTACAGCAGCAGTGTCTACAGTTTCAGTAGTAGCTTCAGCAGATTTGTCTCCGTTGCAAGAAACCATCAATGCAGCGATAGCAGCAATAGCAAGAAATTTTTTCATGGTTGTTTTTTTTTGATTTAAAATTATAATTTGCTCATTAATACCCCTTTCAATAAAAGGTAACCCATTATTTTTTTGTTTTTTGGGTTACCAATTCAAAATAACCGTATAAATAGACAGATTGTTGAATAGCACTGAACATGACAAGGCGCTTTTAAGAGGTTTGGCTACAAAAGACTCTCAGGCCATTGAACAGATTTACCGAAGTCACTACCAAATGGTTCAATACCTGGTATTACAGAACAGGGGATCCGAGGACGATGCTGCAGATATTTTCCAAGAGGCCATGATGGTTCTTTTTGAAAAAGCCAGCAATCCATCTTTTGAACTGAATTGCCAGCTCAAAACCTACTTATATGCTGTTTGCAAGCATCTGTGGCTTAAAAAACTAAAATTGCTCAAGCGACAGCCTATTCGAGTGACAGATATGGAAGTGGCCATTC
This sequence comes from Chitinophagaceae bacterium, assembly GCA_947451985.1. Lineage (GTDB taxonomy): Bacteria > Bacteroidota > Bacteroidia > Chitinophagales > Chitinophagaceae > Ferruginibacter. Next base: position 14,639 of record CANGBQ010000022.1, read on the forward strand.
CGGTGGATGAAGACATCGAGTTGTACGAAAAACAACAACAGCATTTTGACATTATGGAGCAAGCCTTACACAAACTAGGTGAACCTTGTAAAAGTTTATTGGAGGCCTATTATATTGAAAAACAACATATGCAAGAGATCGCTGCTCGTTTTTTATATACCAATGCCAATAATGCTAAAACACAAAAATACAAATGCTTGATGCGGCTGAAAAAGCTCTTCTTTGCACAATACAAACACAACCTTTAATATGGAAGATTTTATACTTGCTGAGGCCATCGAAAAATATGTGAACGGAGAAATGAACGCTTCCGAGCGTGCTTATTTTGAGGAGATGCGCCAAAACAACCCTGAATTGGATCACCAGGTGGCAGAGCAATTGTTTTTCTTGAACGAACTTGAAAAATACAGTAATCTCAAAAATTACACCCATACCATCCATCAGACAGTATCCAAATTGATTGACGAGGGTTTTATTAACAAAAACAGCTTGCGTGGAAAAGCCAAACTAATCTACTTATGGAACCGTCATCGTAAAACCATTGCCGTAGCTGCATCCATTGCTGGCTTGGTATCTATTTTGACAGGATCCATTCTTTCGTTTTTCAATTCAGGTAAAAACAACAACATCAAACCACTGGTTGAAAAAATAAAAGAGCAAGACGACAAATACCGTAAACTCGAAGTGCAAATAGGTCAATTAAATTCCAGTGCCCAAGGAACCAGCACACCCAAACCAAGGGTAGAAAGCAAATTCAGGGCTACCGGTTTCCTCATTGATACTAAAAATAATTTCATTGTCACCAGTGCGCATGTATTGAAAGAAGCCCCTCATCAATTAGTGGTAGAAAATACAAAAGGAGAACAATACAGTGCCACTGCTATTTATATCAATACGGAGAAAGATCTGGCCATCATACAAATCATTGATCAAGATTTTGATCAACTCTCCCCTATTCCCTACAGCATCAAAAAAGGGAATGGCGAATTGGGAGAACAGATCTATACACTCGGTTTCCCCAAACAAGAAATTGTGTATGGTGAAGGCTATGTAAGTGCTCAAAATGGATATGATATGGACAGTGTGTATTGCCAATTGAGCACTTCAGCAAGCGAAGGAAACAGCGGATCACCTGTCATCAACAAAAAAGGTGAAATCATTGGTATTGTCTCCAGCAAAGAAACCAATAACGAAGGCGTTGTGTTTGCAGTGAAATCTGCCAACATCTATGCAGCCATAGAAGACATTCAAAAAAACAAGGATTTTAAAAAAATAAAAATAGCTCAAAACGGATCTCTCCGAGGTGTTGACAGGGTTGCTCAGGTGAAAAAAGTACAGGAATATATATTTATGATTAAAGGGAACTAACTTACTAACCCGATCAATATATACTAAAAAGGCAATGAGTAATCATTGCCTTTTGTATGTCTAGCTAGTTTGTTATGGCCATAAACAGCTGGGATATACCTGTCGCTGGATCAGGTCATCAATTTGATGCTTTACGCCAGGAGCGTCTTCTTTGTAGGTTACCCCAAACCATTGTGAAGTGGTTGGAATGACATGAATGAAATGATTTTCCTTTTGAATAAAGGCATCTGCAATGATGGGAATGAAAAATTCTGCTTTGGGATCAGTACCTTTTGAAAGTAAAAAATCTTTGAACAGATCAGCTGCCTGCTCAAAGAACGCAGGATGAAAACACCAGAAATTCATCGATACACTCGAATGACCGTCCACTTCAAATGACTGACCTTCTTCTTCGTAAATGACTTTGCCGCCTGATTTGAAAATCTTGGTTCTTTCAGTAATCGCCATCAAATGATGAGCAGCGTCGACTTCACAAACGCCCCTGCTGACGGTTCCATGCTCACTGAGTGTTTTATCCAGTTGATATCCGATGATGGAGTAATTGCGGTCATTGCATTGTTGGTTCAAAAAAGAAGCCGCTTTAACGAATGCATCCGGACCATAATAATCATCCGCATTGATCACCGCAAAAGGCTCTTGAATGACTTCACTGGCACACAATATGGCATGACCCGTTCCCCATGGCTTTATACGGCCTTCGACCAGCTTTTGATTTTCTACAAAACTGCTCAGTTCCTGAAAAACATATTCAACTTCAATGTGCGGCTGCAAGGCATTGCCAAATCTTTCTTTAAAATCGGCTGCAAAATCTTTTCGAATAATAAACACCACTTTACCGAAACCTGCCTTGATGGCATCATAAACAGAATATTCCATGATGGTTTCTCCACAAGGTCCAAATCCTTCGGTTTGTTTCATACTTCCATAACGACTTGCCATACCTGCCGCCAAAATCAAAAGCGTTGGTTTCTTCATGATTTAAGTATATTTGAATGAGGCATACAAATGTACTGTAATTCGATAGAATATTGCGCATGTTCCACCCCGCCACTTATTTCCCGATCAACGAATTGACCAGTGAAGCCCTCACACGACAAAAAGTGAAATTATTCGTGGCGAGACTAGACACCATCCATCCTGTTGTATCGGGTAATAAATTATTCAAGCTGCAACCTTTTATTCAAGCCTGCGAAGCGGCGGGTCATTCTCAGATTGTCACTTTTGGAGGCCCCTACTCAAATCACCTGGTAGCAACAGCATTTTATTGCAAACAAAGAGGAATCAAAGCGATTGGCATCGTCAGAGGAGAAAGACCCAATGAATTATCACATACTCTTGGGCAATGCTTATCGGAAGGAATGGAACTGCATTTTGTGTCGAGGACAGCTTATGACTCAATGCAGGAAAAAGAACAGTCTTCCACCCTGTCGGATCAATTCGGCCCATGTCAAATCATACCAGAGGGCGGTTTTGATAGCATCGGGGCATCAGGAGCAGGAGACATCATGAATCATCCATTCTTACAAACAGTTTCTCATGTTTGCCTGGCTGTTGGCACAGCTACCACCTTGGCAGGCATTTGTCTTCGTGCCCATCCATCACAACAAATCATCGGAATACCTGTACTTAAAAACATGACTGATGTAGAGGAAAGATTACAAATACTGACCCAGCATTCCAACTTCTCTCATCTGACTTTGTTCGGTGAATATCATTTTGGTGGCTATGCCAAACATACGCCTGTCCTTTTAAACAGCATGAATCAACTGTATATCAACCATTCTATTCCCACTGATTTTGTGTATACTGGTAAAATGATGTTTGGTTTGATGGAACAAATTCAGTTGAATTACTTTCCTGCAGGCAGTACAATTGTTGCTCTCCATACCGGAGGATTACAAGGAAATGCTTCTCTTCCTACAGGTAGCTTGGTGTTCTAAATCCTTCTACTTCACAGTATATTTGCAAGTAGCCACATGAGGAACCGAATTCTGTATATTGTTTTGTTTATTGTTTTTGGGCAAGGTTCCGCCCATGCACAAGAGACATTGCCCAACATTAGTGTCAACAACCTAAACGGAAAAATCATCATCAGTTGGTTGAATGAATACCAAAAACCCATTGCCAATATTTTCATTCAAAGATCCTATGATAGTCTGCGGAATTTCAAGACCATTGGGTCTGTCCTCAATCCGAGCAATCTAGAAAATGGATTTCCTGACAACCACCCACCCTACCTCAAAATGTACTACCGGGTTCTTGTTACTTTTGAAGGGGGCAGTTATGAAATGGGAAGCTCCAAAAAGCCCTTTAGAGAAACGCCCCCGTTGCCTCCCTTCGTTATGATTCAGGAACCCGAATACATTCCTGTAAAGCCAGCCGATACCATACAAATTTTAAAGACGTATACAAAAGACAGTGTTTTGGCGCCCAAAGAATCCATTGCAGAAGTAGTAGCAGACTCTCTAAAAAGGATTGACATTCAACAGGAAAAAATCAATCGTTCGGTACCGACACTGAATCATCTTGCCGATTCTCTATTATTGACAAGGCCCAAAAGCATTGTAGAAACAGCATATCCCAGTGCACGGATTTTTACGAGCAGACAAAATACACTGGTTATTTCCATCCCTTCTGCGATGATTAAGCGGTACCAAGTAAAATTCTTTACGGAAGAAAATGAGTTTATTTTTGAAATCGCAAAAGTGAAAGAAGACATACTAATGATAGACAAAGAAAACTTTGTAAAGTCTGGGTGGTTTTATTTTGAAATCTATGAAGACGGGAAGCTCATTGAGAAGAGCAAGTTTTTTATCCCTAAGTATTCCAAAGGCAATAAGTAATTAGGCGAGAACAACGTCGAATACAGCAG
>CANGBQ010000023.1 GCA_947451985.1 Chitinophagaceae bacterium
CAAATTTTAAAAAAGAGACAAACCCCGTTCCCAATCCTTCATAATTTTCTTTGACAATATAGCAAACGGGACGGACCAAGGGATAGCGTCTCGTGAGCATGCTTTGCTGATTGGGTTGCACAAAAGGCTTATCCATACAAACTTCGCACTGCACATAACCCATTTTAATCTTTTTCAGCATAGCCGCCTGTTGAGGCATTTCTGGATTGCCCACCCAACTGATGCCTACCAAGCCAATTGCATTTTCATGTTTTGAAACATATTCAATAACGTCCAGGGTATTGGAGGCGGCCCTAACGACAGCCGTGTCGAAAGGAGCCCCTTTCATGATAGAATCTTTGATGTATCGAACCGTGCTGGTTGCTTGCAGACCATCAAAAACAACGGTACGACCATCGCGAGAGGTGCCGCTGCACAATGCTTTCAGCGATGCCAAGGTAAAGAGACTATCTTGACTCTTTGCATGAACAATGATAGCGACAGCGTCAGATGCAACCGCATTCCAACCAGGATTGTAAGATAGCTTGTCGGTCATATATTTTTCTTCGGTGGCCGTCAATCCTCTGCCCACGATGATCAACCGATTCGAACTGTCTTTGAAAAAATCTTTGAAACAATCAGCTTCTGCTTTGTAGGTCACTTCAATATGCGCCTCCGGAAAAGAGGCTTGATACATATTGATTTGCTGCTCTATGACTGGGCGAAAAGACTCGTCCACGCTGATGCGTATCGTGCCACTGGTAGGCGTATCCTGTATTCCTTTCTTTTTATGAGTATCGGTACAGCCCATCACACTCATCCATAACAGACAAGCCATCCAAAAGCCATATTTCATTCGGTTTATGATCATCGTTCGCGCAGATATTTTTTTTTGTACCCTCTGTAGACTCTAAACAATCCATACAAAATACAGATCCCGCCAAATACTTTCATAGAGGGGTCATCAAACCGAGCTTCCAATCCTGTATTGAATTGCTTGATAAAAATGAGAAAAATACCCATTGCAGCCCATAAGGTACCCATACCATAATCCATGATGCTTCTCATTCGTAAATAGCTTTTTTCTCGCTGAGACAATGGTTCAGCCTGAGGGTCTTTTTCTGTCATGAGTTAAAATCGTTTAGGAGCTTGCAATTTAATAATAATAAACCGGGAGCTGCCATTATACGGATTAATTTGATGTTCGATTTCCCCTTTTCCACAAATCAAGAATGTTTTTGTGTGTTTGCTGCCCTTACAAAACAGCTTGGATGAATTATCTTTGGGGGCGAATTGAATGTTCACCCAATTTGAAGGTCCGTAAATGAAAATTTTAATGGTTTGCTTGGGAAATATCTGCAGAAGTCCTTTGGCCGAAGGATTGCTTCAGGCAAAAGCAAAAGCAGCCGGACTCAACTGGCAAGTGGATAGCGCAGGCACCAACGGATTTCACAATGGAGAGTCGCCTCATCCCCTAAGCCAAAAAGTGGCTTCAGCCAACGGAGTTGACATCAGCAATCAGGTTTCTCGTCAACTGACCCAAGCGGATTTTGAAAAATACGACCGGTTGTATGCAATGGCCAATGATGTATTATCGGATATGAAGCGAATGGGAGGAAAATCATTCGATCCGGCAAAAAACACATTGTTTCTGAACGAACTGTATCCCGGACAAGAAATGGATATTCCAGATCCGTGGTATGGAAAGGAAGAAGGATACGTGGAAGTATTTCAATTAATTGACCGAACTTGTGAAGCATTGATACAAAATTATTTCGCCACCCAACAACAGATGACATCGCTATAATGGCAAAGCCTTCAATACCACAGGGAACCAGGGATTTTTCTGCTGACATCATCAGAAAAAGGAACCATATTTTTTCAGTGATCAAATCAGTCTTTGAATTATATGGATTCCAACCGCTTGAAACCCCTGCTATGGAGCAGTTGGAAACCCTCATGGGCAAATACGGAGAGGAAGGCGATAAGTTAATCTTTAAGATTTTAAACAATGGATTGAACGATCCAAAAAACATAGAGAAAGCAAAAGAAGGCTTTGAAAAAGTGTTGACAGGAAGAAATAGCACCGCCTTAACAGAAAGGGCCTTGAAGTATGATTTAACCATTCCTTTTGCCAGATATGTTGCCATGAATCATGGACAGTTGACCTTTCCCTTCAAACGTTATCAAATACAGCCCGTGTGGCGTGCAGACCGCCCCCAACGCGGACGATACAGAGAATTCACCCAATGCGATGCAGATGTAGTAGGAAGTCAATCTTTGATCAATGAAGTTGAACTGGCAAATATGTATCATGATGTTTTCACCCAGTTGGGATTACAGCAATACACGCTCAGTATCAATAGCAGAAAGATCCTTATGGGATTGGCCAATGCATGCGGCGGGGCGAATAAACTTACCGACATCACGGTTGCCATTGACAAGCTGGATAAAATTGGCTTGGACAAAGTAAAAGTGGAACTACAACAGCGAGGGCTAGACGAAAGGCAAATTGACCTCATTGAGCGTTATTTAAATATTAATGGAAACAATCAGGAAAAACTTCAAGCAATTGGCGAATTATTGGCTGGTGATGCAGCTGCCCAAAAAGGAATAGAAGAGTTATCGTTTGTAGTGAAACATACAGCCAACACCAATGTCTCCATTGATTTTACACTCGCTCGCGGGCTCAACTACTATACAGGCGTCATTTTCGAAGTCAAGGCTCCAGCAAGTGTTCAAATCGGCAGTATTGGCGGGGGTGGCAGATACGATGACCTTACCGGCTTGTTTGGCGTACCCAACATTCCGGGCGTAGGAATCAGCTTTGGCGTGGACAGAATCTATGACGTGTTGGAAGCATTAGAACTATTCCCTGCAGACATTCACATCAATACAAAAGCCTTGTTTTTCAATATGGGTGAAGCAGAAAGTACCTTTGCCTTTGAAGTATTGCAACAAACCAGAAAAAAGGGAGTCTCCTGTGAATTGTATCATGAAGCAGTGAAACTTGACAAGCAATTCAAGTATGCTGAAAAGAAGAACATTCCTTTTGTGGTGATTATGGGCAGCAATGAAATTGAAAAAAAAGAATGCATGGTCAAGCGACTTGCTACCGGAAAACAAGAAACCATTGCGATTGACCAGCTGGCTGCCTATTTGCAATAAGCTACTACACCCCTTCGAACACGACAGCAGCTCCCTGCCCTACGCCCACACACATAGTGGCTAACCCGTATTGGCTTTTTCTTCTTTTCATTTCATGCAACAAAGTAGTGGAGATGCGAACCCCGCTGCAACCCAAAGGATGACCCAGCGCGATGGCGCCGCCATTCACATTTACTTTTTCCAGGTCCAAACCCAAATCGTGTATGCATGCAATACTTTGAGAAGCAAACGCCTCATTCAATTCAATCAAATCAAGATGGGCAATGGAAAGATTCGCCCTTTTCAATGCTTTTTGCGTGGCGGGAATAGGCCCAACTCCCATAACCGCAGGCTCTACCCCTGCTACCGCCATACTTTTAACTTTGGCGATGGGCTTCAAACCGAACTTTTTTACAGCCGATTCACTTGCCAATAACATGGCAGCGGCACCATCATTGATCCCACTGCTGTTGCCCGCCGTAACGGTTCCGTCTTTGATAAAGGCAGGCTTCAATTGATCAAGCTTTTCAAGGGAAGAAAGACGAGGATGTTCATCTGTATCAACATCAAACACATCTTTTCCTACTTGAACGCGAATAGGGATGATTTCATCAGCAAATTTCTGTTGCTGCTGGGCTGATGCATATTTTTGTTGGCTTTCCAAGGCAAATTCGTCCTGTGCATGTCGGCTGATGTTCCATTGCTTGGCAACGTTTTCGGCCGTCTCGCCCATGGTATAAGGATAATACAAGGCAGACAAAGCAGGATTGATAAAACGCCAGCCCATGGTGGTGTCGAATATTTGCGCATTTCTATCAAAAGGAGTGCAGGCCTTTGGAAGTACAAAAGGCGCACGGCTCATGCTCTCCACCCCACAGGCAATCATCACTTGAGCATCTCCACAGGCAATGGCCCTGGAAGCATCCATAATGGCCTGCAATCCACTTGCACAGAGTCGATTGACCGTAGTGCCCGGAACCGTTGCTGGCAAGCCCGCAAGCAAAGAAGCCATTCGGGCGACATTTCGATTGTCCTCGCCACTCTGATTGGCAGCCCCAGCAATGACATCCTCAATGGCATTGGCTTGAACAGAACTATTGCGGGCCAACAATCCCTTTATCACCGTGGCCAACAAATCATCTGGCCTGATACCCGCCAATGCACCACCATATTTTCCAATTGGGGAGCGAACAGCATCGATTACATATACCGGTTCCATATATCCGTATTTAGATTTGACATAAAAGATACGAGTATCTAATTGTATACAAAGATAATGGCTTTCCGACAGCCTGGTGTCTGATGTATTCATTGTTTCATAGGCAGGTTGATTATCTTTGTTGTATGGTCCAAAGCAGAAATATACGCAGTTTGACACTCCCCGAATTAAAAGAATATTTTGAATCGATTGGAGACAAGAAATTCCGAGCCATGCAGGCATACGAATGGTTATGGAAAAAAAACGTGCGGCATTTTGACGACATGAGCAACCTTTCCTTGGACCTTCGAAAAAAACTGGCAGCAGATTTTGATTTGAAGGCCATTCAAACGGATGCTACCCAATACAGCAATGACGGCACCATCAAATCTCGTTTCAGGACCCATGACAATCACTTAATAGAGGGGGTATTGATCCCGACAGAAAAAAGAAACACCGCCTGCGTGTCTTCTCAAATTGGCTGCAGCCTGACATGTAAGTTTTGTGCAACGGGCAAAATGGAGCGGAAACGAAATTTGGAGTTTGATGAAATTTACGATCAAGTGGCATTGCTCAATGAACAAAGTGAAAAAATGTATGGCAAGAAGCTCACCAACATCGTGTATATGGGAATGGGTGAACCTTTGCTGAATTACAAAAACGTTTTAAAATCAATTGATCGAATCACTGCTTCAGACAGCATGGCCATGAGTCCGAAAAGAATTACGGTATCCACAGCCGGGGTGGGCAAAATGATCAAACAATTGGGCGACGACCAGGTGCGTTTCAATTTGGCTCTTTCCTTGCACGCACCTACTGACGAAAAGCGTAACGAAATCATGCCCATCAATGAAAGCAATACCATTGACTTATTGATTGAAGCCCTAAATTATTTTTATGACCGCACTAAAAATGACATCACATTGGAATACATTCTTTTCAAAGACAAGAATGATAGCATGGAAGATGCCAATGAACTGATTAAGATATACAGAAAAATTCCTACCCACCTCATCAATGTGATCGAATACAACCCGATTGGTGGAGCCGAATTTGTGAAGCCAACCGAAGAGGCGACCAACGCATTTACCCAGCACCTGGCAAAAAACAATGTCAATGTTCGAATTCGGCGCAGTCGGGGCAAAGACATTGATGCAGCCTGTGGACAGCTCGCCAACAAGGATAAATAATGGGTCATTAAACTTTTATTTTCAACCGCAGTCAAAGTTGCCTTACTTGTAAATTATACGATTATGAAAAAGCAGTTAACTACCCTTTTGTTGGTTTCAGCCATGTTCAGTGCCCACGCACAAATCAATGATCAACGCCCTGGACAAAAACAACAGGAACAACCAAAATCCGCTCAAAGAAGAGCCCAGCGCCAGGAAATGATGCAATCATTAAACCTGTCTGAAGACCAAAAGACAAAAATGAAAGCCATACGGGAAGAACATGCTACCAAAATGCAAGCCCTGGAAAAAGAACAAAACATCACCGTTAAGCAATACAATGATCGTAAAACAGCCCTTCAAAAAGAGATGAGATCAAAAAGAGAAGCTGTTTTAACTACCGAACAAAAAAGTAAATTGGCTGAAAGAAAAACCCAGCAAGCCGCTCAAAAAAACGAGCAATTTGCCAATCGAATGAATAAAATGAGTGCGACACTGGGGTTAAGTGATGAGCAGAAAAAGAAAATGGAATCTTTGCGTGAAACCCATCAAGCCAAGGCAAAAAGCATCAAGGAAGATGCCACCCTAAACAATCAACAGAAAAAAATAAAATTGATGGAGCTTAAAAAAGAAACGCAGGCCAACAGAAAAAAAATACTCACCCCTGATCAATTGCAAAAGATGGAAGAGATGAAGAAAAAAAGACAAGCAAAAAATCCATCGGGCCAACCAAAAGGCTAATGAAGATTTTATATTATACAGAAAGCGCCTCCCAATTTGGGAGGCGCTTTCTTATTGGGTGGTATTCTATATAAAAGCAGGTGCGGTCAAATAGTTGTATATTTGTCTTTCATTCCTGTTGAAAAACAGCATAAATCCTCTTCACATGAGTCAATCTCCTTTTCAAAAATTCGTATCTCCCAAGAAAAACAGCGTTGTAAAAGAAGCTTTCCGACAAGAGAAAAAAAAGGCAAAAAAGGAAAGAGCTGCCTACTTTGATAAAATAAAAGAAGAAAAATATCAGGCAAGAATGGCTGCTAAAAATGCCGCCCTTCAGCCAAACAAAAAGACAGGAACTGCCATTCAAAAGTCTGTAAAAACGGCGGCCCCAACCGCTGCTGCTGCCAATAAAAAAACAGTTCATGAGGCGATGCCGCTGAATAAATTTTTAGCACATTGTGGTGTTTGTTCCAGAAGAGATGCAGTGGCAATCATCACAGAAAACAAAGTAAAAGTAAATGGAAAGCCTTGCATAGAACCAGGCTATAAAGTACAACCTACTGACGAAGTAATATTTAATGGAAAGAAATTGTTTGTCACCAAAAACCTGGTGTATATCCTGTTGAATAAACCCAAGGACTATATTACGACTACTGATGATCCGCAAGGCAGAAAGACTGTATTGCAATTGATTGAAAAAGCTACTACTGAAAGGGTGTATCCCATTGGAAGGCTTGACCGAAACACGTCGGGTGTATTATTACTTACCAATGATGGAGACCTTACCCAAAAACTTTCTCATCCCAGCTACGAAATCAAGAAAATTTACGAGGTGAAGCTGGATAAGGTTTTGCAAAAAGCACATTTTGAAAAAATCCTAAAAGGACTTACACTCGAAGACGGACCTATTTCCGTAGACAGTCTTGCTTATGCAGACACCAAAGACAAATCCATCATCGGTATTGAAATTCACAGCGGCAGAAATCGCATCGTTCGACGCATATTTGAAAGCCTGGGATATGACGTAAAGGGACTTGACCGGGTGATGTATGCAGGCTTGACCAAGAAAAATGTCGAAAGGAGCAAATGGCGCTATCTAAGTGAAAAGGAAATACGCCTGCTCAAATACCTAAATGCTTCGAAGAAAAAATAATCCAATCTTGGTCCATTGAGTAAGTCATCTGTTCATATTGTTTTTGAAAACGAGGCCTTTGTAGCATTGAATAAGCCAGCAGGCTTGTTGTCAATTCCCGATAGAGAACAGTCGGAAAAATCGCTGAAAGAACTCTTGCAGGAAAAATATGGCACCATTTATACTGTTCATCGCCTTGATAAAGACACCAGTGGATTGATCATATTTGCCAAAAACGAGCAAACCCACAAGTATTTTTCTAAGCTGTTTGAAGAAAGAAAAATTGAAAAGTATTACATAGGAATCGTACTGGGTTGCCCGGCTCAAGAGAGCGGGTTAATAGATGCCCCCATCGCTGAACACTCGACGCAGAAAGGACTCATGACCGTGCATAGAAACGGGAAGCCATCTTCCACCAGTTATGAAGTGTTAGAGCATCACAAACAATTCTCCCTGGTTTCTTTTCAATTACACACGGGCAGAACGCACCAAATTCGCGTGCACGCAAAAAACATCGGTCATCCACTCGCCTGTGATCCTTTATACGGAGATGGCAAACCCGTATTGCTATCGGCCATCAAAAAAAAGTTTAAACTGAGTAAGCATGAACTGGAAGAGCGTCCAATGATTGAACGAGTGGCGTTGCATTCACATCGTTTGGTTTTTGTAGACGAGCAGGGAAATTCGATGGATTTGATGGCTGAAATGCCAAAAGAATTCAGAGCACTGATGACACAGTTAAAGAAAATCAACTAAGTATTCGGATTAAACGCTTTCGTACAATTCCATTAAGCCTTCAGGAATGTCTACAAATACTTTTTTAGCGGTATGGTCGATCTTCAGTAAGCTCTCTTCATGCAGCGGAATCAAAGCCTCTTTTCCTTTGTATAAGATGGTGCACAAAATTTGATGGGGCTGTTCGTTCACTTCGATGATTTCTCCTAAAGCTGTCGATCCTTCCATCATTATATAACCCAACAGCGCAATCGGAGCTGATTTTTTGCTGTGCTTTTTAAAGTCGGTTTGCTCAAGCCAAACATCTTTAGGGGTAAGGATTCTAGCTGCTTCCTTCGTATTAATTCCTTCTAGTTTGAGATAAATTTCAGTATCTGATTTGATGGTAGTAGACTCAATAAAATAAGGAATAAAACTTTCCTTTTGCTGCTCAATATAAATAGCCTCAAGTCCTTTCAAAGAAGTTTTCTTGCCCAAACTGTGCTGCAGGATCAACACTCCATTCAAGCCAAAACTAGCGGCTAATTTGCCTATTTTAAAATATTGTGACATGCAGGTGCAAGATAATATTTTTAAAAATGAAGCGACTGCATAAAAAAAGTCCCGCGACAAGCGGGACTTAAAACGTATTGAAACAATAATTTGTTTATTCTTCTGTTTTGGTTTCTTCAGCAGCTTCTTCAGCTACTTCTGAAGGAGTGGGTGCATCTTCTACCTTAGGAGCGGCTGCTTCCACTTTCTTCACTACTGGGGCATTGCGGCGTTCCATACGTACTTTTTTGTGTGCACCTTGACGCTTGGCAACTTGTGCTTCATGCTCTGCCATCCATTTGGTGAATTTTTCCATGGCAGCTGCTTCATCAAACAAGCCTAAGCTTACGCCACGTAATAAATGTTTTAGATACAATACACCTTTGAAAGACAGGATACGACGAACAGTGTCGGTGGGTTGAGCACCTTTCTGAAGCCAATCCAATGCTTTTTGGCGATCTACCTGAATCGTTGCAGGAACCGTCAAAGGATTGTAAGAACCTAATTTTTGGATAAATTTTCCATCGCGAGGACTGCGGGCATCCGCAATAACGATGAAGTAGAATGGTCTCTTCTTGGAACCATGTCTTTGTAATCTCATTTTAACAGCCATAAAAAATAGAAATTTTCTTGGTTGTGAACAATAGGGTTTATCCCTCTAGAAAAAGGGAGAGCGAAGATAGTATATTTTCGGGAGAGAAAATGAAAAAAAGAAAGCTGGGGCGTGATATTTACTTAGCCAACCATTACCGAACCTTGAATAAGCAATGCAATTAATCATTTGATTATCAATGTCTTGATAGGCTTATCGCTTGCCCATCAGGCCCATGCCGGGCATTTTGCCCATGGGCATTTTGTTCATCATTTTCATCATGCTTTTCATTTGATCGAATTGCTTGATGAACTGGTTGAGTTCTGCAAGGTCTTTTCCGCTTCCTTTGGCAATGCGCTGTTTGCGGCTTGGAGTGATGATATCGGGATTGCGACGTTCTTCCATGGTCATTGAATTGATCATGGCTTCTATGCCTTTGAATGCATCGTCGTTAACTTCTACATCTTTGATTTGTTTGCCCACACCAGGAATCATACCCATCAGGTCTTTCAGGTTGCCCATTTTTTGTATCTGCTGAATTTGCACCTTGAAATCTTCAAAATCAAACTGATTTTTCCTGATTTTCTTTTCGAGCTTGGCTGCTTCTGCTGCATCAAATTGTTCCTGCGCTTTTTCTACCAAACTCACAATGTCGCCCATGCCCAGGATTCTTTGCGCCATTCTTTCCGGATAGAAAACATCGAGGGTTTCCATCTTTTCTCCACTACTGCTAAACTTGATAGGTTTATTGACCGTGTATTTAATAGATAAAGCGGCACCTCCTCTGGTATCGCCATCTAGCTTGGTCAACACAACGCCAGTGAAATCGAGCCTTTCGTTGAAAGCAGCGGCAGTATTCACGGCATCTTGGCCGGTCATACTATCTACCACAAATAAAATTTCCTGTGGTTGAACAGCCAGCTTTACATCCGCCACTTCTTTCATCATCACTTCATCCACAGCCAATCGACCGGCCGTATCGATGATGATGACATTTTTGTTTTTGGATTTGGCTTCTTTGATGGCATTTTGTGCAATAGAAACAGGATTCTTGTTTTCTCTTTCGCTATATACTTCTACGCCAATCTGATTGCCCAAGACTTCCAGCTGGTCAATGGCCGCTGGCCTATATACGTCTCCTGCCACCAACAATGGAGATTTTCCTTTTTTGGTTTTGAGGTAATGCGCCAACTTACCACTGAATGTGGTTTTACCACTTCCCTGCAAACCGGCAATCAAGATAATAGCAGGATTACCAGTGGTATCAAAGACACTTTCCTGCCCACCCATCAATTCGGTCAGTTCATCTTGCACAATCTTTACCATCTGCTGGCCGGGGTTGACCGCCAACAATACTTTGGCACCAATTGCCTTTTCTTTGACTTTGTCAGTAAACTCCTTGGCAATTTTATAGTTCACATCCGCATCCACCAACGCCCTGCGAATATCCTTTACCGTATTGGCGATATTCAAATCGGTGATTCTTCCCTGCCCTTTGATATTTTTGAACGCACTTTCTAAGCGCTCACTTAAATTTTGAAACATACTGTTTTAGCATTTTGTATACATCATTCATCCAACCACGAAGACACTAGACACTCAAAGCTGTTTGGATGATTTCGGCTTGTTCTTTGGCGTGAATTTTTGCATAGCCCGTTGCCGTAGCCGCGGTAGCCTGCCTACTGATGATATAGAAGTTGATGTTTTTAAGATTCATTCTCATGTACGTCGCAGCGCCCATATTAAGGGGCTCTTCCTGTACCCAATACCAAATGGCTTTGCTGTATTTTTTATATAAGGCATCCAATTGATTTTGCGGCAAAGGATACAATTGTTCTACACGAACAATGGCAATGTCGTTTCGGTTTTCTTTCTGCCTTTTTTCCTCCAAGTCGAAATATATTTTACCCGAACACATGATTACTTTTTTGATAGCAGCTGGATCTTTTACTGTGGCATCATCATATACTTCATTGAACCCGCCTTTGGTAAACTCGGCTAACTCGCTGTAACTACCTGGATGGCGTAGATTGGCCTTGGGCGTAAAATCAATCAATGGTTTTCTGAAAGACCAAGCCAGTTGCCTGCGAAGCGCATGGAAGAAATTGGCAGCCGTGGTGATATTGGTCACTACCATGTTGAGTTCGGCACACTGTTGAAGAAAACGTTCCATTCGAGCACTGCTGTGTTCAGGCCCCTGTCCTTCGTAGCCATGGGGCAACAACAACACCATGCCATTCATTCTTTGCCACTTGGTTTCGGCAGCGGCAATAAACTGATCGATGATGATTTGGGCACCGTTTGAAAAATCGCCAAACTGTGCCTCCCACAATACCAATGCATTGGGATTGGCCATGGCATATCCATATTCAAAGCCCAACACCGCATATTCACTCAATAACGAATTGAAGATTCTAAAATGAGATTGATTTTGAGAAAAACATTCCAATCGATTGTATTCCGTATTCGATTTTTCATCAAACAACACGGCATGTCGATGACTGAAGGTTCCTCTTTTCACATCCTGCCCGCTCATGCGCACGTCCTTGCCTTCTTGCATCAAACTGGCATATGCCATCAATTCGGCAGTAGCCCAATCTATTTTCTGTTGGTCTGCAAACAATTTGATTTTATCCTGAATGAGTTTCTCGACTTTTTTCAAGGGCTTGAAATCAGCAGGCCATTGCATCAGTTGATTAAAAAGCGATTTCACTGTTTGAGCGGGAATGGCTGTTTCAGGAGAAGTTAGAAAATCTTCCGGATTGGCTTTCCGCAAGCTCTGCCACCACAATTCGGGCTTTTGGAAAGTATAGGGCAACGGATGTTGCTTCACTTCGTCTAGCCGATCTTGTAAGTCCTTTAGAAAACGCTGTTCCATATCTTTAGCCAGTTGCTTGGCATCTGGCTCACCGTTTTCAATCAAATATTGAGTGTAGACTTCTCTAGGATTTAAGTGCTTGTCTATAATGGCATACAACTGAGGTTGGGTAAACTTGGGTTCATCTCCTTCGTTGTGTCCATGCCGGCGATAGCAAACCATGTCAATAAAAATGTCCGAATTGAATGCTTGCCTGAAGCGGGTGGCTATTTCAGCTACTTTCACTACAGCTTCTGGATCGTCTCCATTCACATGGAATACTGGCGCTTGAACCATGGCGGCAACAGAAGTGCAATAGTTGGCGCTGCGCGCATCATCAAAATCAGTGGTAAAACCAATTTGATTGTTGATGACAAAGTGAATGGTACCGCCGGTATAATATCCCTTTAGCTTGCTCATCTGCAACACCTCATACACAATACCCTGTCCGGCAACAGATGCATCTCCGTGAATCAAAATGGGTAAAATTTTATCATATTCGCTGGCGTACAAAACATCTGCTTTGCTTCTGGAAAATCCCACTACCAAGGGATCTACTGCTTCCAAATGGGAGGGGTTGGGAGTAAGCTTTAGATTGATCTTGTTGCCGGAAGCGGTTTCCACATTCGAACTAAAACCCAGATGGTATTTCACATCGCCCGAACCCATAGTGGTATCGGGTATGGCAGTGCCTTCAAATTCGTTGAAAATTTCTTCGTAGGTTTTGCCCAGGATATTGGCCAACACATTTAATCTGCCTCGGTGCGCCATACCAATTACGACTTCCTGTACTTTGTTGTCAGAAGCTGTATTGATGATGGCATCCAACGCTGCAATGGTCGTTTCTCCTCCTTCCAGGCTAAATCTTTTTTGACCGATGTATTTGGTATGAAGGAATTTTTCAAACATCACACCCTCGTTCAATTTTTGCAAAATTCTTTTTTTCTGCTGCATGGGCATGGGTTGACGCAAATGTTGCTCAGCCTCTTTCACAATCCACTCCACTTTTTGAGCATCATTGATATAGGTAAACTCGATGCCAATATGATGGGTATAACATTGCTGCAGATGCGATAAGATTTGTTGCAGGGTAGCTTTGCCCAAATTGACAAAAGATCCTGCTTCAAATGATACCGACAAATCAGACTCTGACAAACCAAAATGTGACAATTCCAGATTCGCCTGTCGATTTCTTCGCTCCCGAATGGGATTGGTTTTGGCAACTAGGTGACCATTTTTACGATATGCCTGGATGAGTCGATACACCGAAAATTCCTTGGCAAGTTGCGAACCTGAAACAGTTGGCCCCGCTGAAGGAGCAACCGCTCCTGGAGACTGGAGGGTGGAAATAGCAAAGTCAAACCCTTCAAAAAACTTGCGCATGTCACTATCCACACTGTCCGGATTTTGCAAAAAATCCTTGTAAAGGTTCTCTATATAACTCGGATGTGCATTGGTGATATACTGAAAGTCCTTCATTTTGCCTTACAAATTGGGGTGATGATTAGAAATAGGCTAATAACCGCTTGCAAATATCGGCTTAAAACTTAAGAAAAAAGCCCCTACTCATCAAAAAATAGGTCCTTTTGGGGGCTAAAAAGCCAAATCAGTCCATTTTAAAAAAAATATCAAAAAAGGGCGATTTATTGTTGATATTTCCTATCTTTGCAGCCCAAAAAAAGAATACATGGCAAATCACTCAGCTACCAAAAAAGATGTCCGTCAAAGCGCAAAACGCAATGAACGCAACCGTTATTATGGCAAAACTACCCGTAATGCTATTCGTGACATCAGAGCTATCGAAGATCAAAAGGACGCATCGGCTAAATTGCCTGAAGTATCTTCTATGATTGACAAGCTAGCAAAACGTGGAACCATTCACAAGAACAAAGCAGCCAACCTTAAAAGAAAGCTTGCATTGAAAGTGAATGCGTTGAAAAAGAAATAAGTTTTTCTTGTTTTCTATACATTTTTGAACCTGCTTTTTAAGCAGGTTTTTCTTTTTAATTCAGGAATCATATGCGTTATTTTGCATTACAACAAACTCTCTTTGGTTGTCTATTATTTTTAGCATTCGCTCTCAGCAGCTTTGGCCAACCAACTCCCTTTGAAAAGAGCAATGGCACCGCCACAGCTACCTATCCAGAAATTGTAAACTGGTATCGATTGATGGATCAGCAATCTGATCGAGTGCAGGTAAAAGAAATGGGAAGTACCGATGCAGGCTATCCGCTTCAATTGGTTTTGATCAGCAATGACGGGCACTTTGAGCCAGCACAATGGCAGGCACAAAACAAAGTGATTCTGATGATCAACAATGGTATCCATCCTGGAGAACCTGATGGTATTGATGCGAGCATGATGTTCGTCAGGGATATCATCAACGGAAAAATCCGGCTGCCTAAGCAAGTGGTCATCGCCTGTATTCCTGTCTATAACATTGGAGGATGCCTGAATCGAAACAGTCACTCAAGAGTGAATCAAAATGGTCCTGTTGACTATGGGTTCAGGGGCAATTCTCAAAATCTTGATTTGAACAGAGACTTCACAAAATGCGACAGCAAAGAAGCCAAAACATTTGCTTCTGTTTTTCATTGGCTTGCTCCCGATATTTTGATGGACAATCATGTCAGTGACGGGGCCGACTACCAACACACGATGACATTGATCACTACTCAATATCAAAAGTTGGGAAAGGAACTGGGCGACTGGGTGAAACAAACTTTTGAACCCGCCATTTACAGGAGCATGAAAAACAAACAATGGGACATGATTCCCTATGTAGATTTTGAATCAACAGACATCCAAAAAGGGATGACCATGTTTTATGATCCACCCAGGTATTCATCTGGCTATGCTGCGTTGTTCAATACCATTGCATTTGTACCGGAAACCCATATGCTAAAACCATTTGCCCAACGAGTTCAGGCCACCTATGATCTGATGTGTTCAGTACTTTATGAAGCGGATGAACATGCAAAAAGCATTCGGCAATACAGAAAAGCAGCCATAGAGGCAACCCAACAACAGACAAGCTTCCCGCTGCAATGGGTTGTGAATCCGGCATCGTTTGATTCTATTGTTTTTAAAGGATATGAAAAGGACACTACCCTGAGCAAGGCTACTGGTTTGCTTAAAATGTTTTTCAATCACGCCAAACCTTTTAAGGCAAAGATTCCATACTTCAATCAATTCCAACCCGAAGGAGCCGTTGAAAAACCCAAGGCATACGTGATTCCGCAAGGCTGGAGCGAGGTTATCGAACGATTGAAATTAAATCGAATCCAGGTACACCGACTCCAAAAAGACAGCAGCTTTATGGTGACTACTTATCGGATTGAATCCTACAAAAGTTTGCCCAAGGCTTATGAGAAACACCATAAAAATACGGGTGTGGTGGTCAGCACATCGAAAGAAGAACGGACCTTTTTACGTGGTGATTATGTGGTGTATTTGAACCAACCTGGCAACCGATATATTGTGGAGATGCTGGAACCCACTGGCGACGACAGCTTCTTTGCCTGGAATTTCTTTGATGGGATTTTGCAGCAGAAGGAAGGCTATAGCGATTACAGATGGGAGGACCTGGCAGCCGAACTACTCTCCAAAGACAGTGTGTTACAGGTGAAATTGGCCGAAAAAAAGGCTTCTGACCCATTGTTTGCTCAAAATGGCCCTGCCATACTGGATTTTATCTATAAAAACTCTATATATTACGAAAAATCTCATATGAGATATCCAATCAGTAGAATTGAGTAAAAAAGCTTAAAAAATAGCGATAAACACTGCGTTTTTTCGTTAAAAACAGATACCTTTGCAACCCCGTTGACAAAGCGGGATTATCAATTTTTTTAATCACAAAAAACAGGGAAATGAGCAACTACGAATTGATGGTGATTTTTACTCCTGTGCTTTCTGAGGAAGAATACAAAGCTGCCCAGAAAAAATACGAAGCCCTCGTTAAAGAAAACGGCGGAACTGTCGTGCACACCAAACCATGGGGACTAAAATCACTGGCGTATCCAATCGCTAAAAAGACCACCGGTCTTTATTGGGTGATGGAATACAGTGCGCCAACCAGCTTCAATGAAAAGTTGAAAATTCAACTTTTGCGTGACGAATCAGCAATGCGTCACATGTTCACTGTACTCGATAAATACGCCGTTGAGTACAATGCCAAAAAGAGAAGTGGTGTACAACATTCAGGAACACAAAAAACAGAGGCATAATCATGGCAAAAGCAAATGAAATCAAGTATTTAACAGCCATCAAAGCTGAAGCGCGTCCAAAGAAATATTGCCGCTTTAAAAAAATGGGCATCCACTATATCGACTATAAGGATGCAGATTTTTTGAAAAAATTTCTGAATGAACAAGGAAAATTATTGCCACGCCGCATTACCGGAAACTCATTGAAGTTTCAGCGTAAAGTAAGTCAGGCAGTTAAGAAGTGTCGTCAAATGGCTATTCTTCCTTACGTTACAGATTTATTAAAGTAATCTTATTTTTCACCACCCTAATTTCTGTGTATGCAGAAAGAAAGCCGTTGAACGGTTGGGTAAAAATGCAAAATCATGCAGGTAATATTAATTCAGGATGTAAACAATTTAGGCGGTGCCAATGAACTGGTAAGCGTTAAGAATGGCTACGGTCGCAACTATTTGATTCCACAAAAGTTAGCGGTAGAAGCTAGCCCCAGCAACTTGAAACAGTTGGAAGAAAGATTGAAACAACAAGCTAAGAAAGAAGCCAAATTGCTGGCTGCCATCAAAGATGTTATTGCAACCTTGACCAATGGGGCCCTAAAAGTAGGTGCTAAAACTGGTACCACTGGTAAAATTTTCGGTAGCGTAACCTCCGTTCAAATTGCACGTGCAATCAAAGAACAAAAAGGCTACGAAATCGATCGCCGTCGCATCCAAATTCTGGACGAAGTGAAAGAATTGGGAACGTATAAAGCTAAAATTGATTTCGGAAACGGAAACGAGACCGAAGTTGAATTTGAAGTAACAGCTGAATAAGCTGTAAGCGATCTATATCATTGAAAACCACCTTTTTAGAGGTGGTTTTTTTATGCCTAGACAAGATATAAAGGTTTAGGGGCCATAAAATTGAATTAAATAGAGGCATTTACATTGAAAAGCCTATCTTTACTAGGTATTAATGGTTTTAGTTATTCGGCTGAAGGCTGAAATTTCTGAAAGGAAAGATTCAGTTTGTTGTAAGAGCTAAATCATTTATTTTTTTAATTTTTTTAAACAGTTTTTTACAATGAACATCTATGTTGGAAATCTTAGTTGGTCTATGACAGACGAAGATTTAACGAATCTCTTCACTCAGTACGGTACCGTAACCAGTGGAAAAATCTTAAAGGACAAAATGAACGGCCGTAGCAAGGGCTTTGGTTTTGTTGAAATGGAAAACGACGAAGAAGCACGTACTGCAATTTCAAACCTTCACGAAACAGAAGTAATGGGACGTAAGTTGATCGTGAACGAATCTCAACCTCGTCAAGAAGGCGACTACAAAAAACGTAGTGGCGGCGGCGGTGGATTCCGTGGCGGTAATCGCGGCGGTGGTTATGGCGGTGGAAACCGTGGTGGCTACGGCGGTGGAAGTCGTGGTGGAGACGGTGGTTATAATAGAGATTTTTAATTTCGAACAACCTCAATTCACAGATATCATCCTTCAACGAAAGTTGAAGGATTTTTTTTTGCCCCCTATCAAGGTGGATCCACCTGGCAGATGAAAAGTATGGACAATAAAATGCCTCTCAGTTTCCTGAAAGGCTTTCGATAAATATAACAGCTACCTACTCTCGCATTGTTGTGCAATACATCCTGAATGTATGAAGAGTGTACGAAAACAAAAAAGCCTCTCAGTTTCCTGAAAGGCTTTCAATAAATATGGCAGCTACCTACTCTCCCGCATTGTTGTGCAGTACCATCGGCCATGAGGGGCTTAACTTCTCTGTTCGGTATGGGAAGAGGTGAACACCCTCGGCAAAACCACCATAAGACGGTTAGAACGTTTAAACGGTTGAAGTGGTTTAAGATGTTTAAGGAAATAGAACCTATTAAACATTTGAAACTTATTGAACCTATTTAACTTCTACAATAAGATTAACATATTGGAATAAGTTATAAAAAGAGCAATTGTTATTTAAAACCGAAGTTAAAAATAAAAAATAAAGCTTACGGGCAATTAGTACTACTCGGCTTTGATGTTACCACCTTTATACCTATAGCCTATCAACGTCATAGTCTTTGACGACCCTTAAAAGTAAACTCATCTTGAGGAAGGTTTCACGCTTAGATGCTTTCAG
>CANGBQ010000024.1 GCA_947451985.1 Chitinophagaceae bacterium
AGTGGCACCAGCGTATGGATATTCGCGGCCCATAAAACCAGTGATAAGCTAAAGGCCATCATCAGTGAAGAAGGGCAGAATGAACACGAATTTGAAATTGAATCCGGTTCAGATACGACAGCCAGCAGCTTTGATTTCAATAGTCCTGAAGGACGTGCTATTGCGCAAGTGTATGCAAAAAGATACCAGGAAAAAAGCGATCGTTTGGCGACTTTGGTTAATGAAGAAGTAGAGAAAACGGGTCGACCTGCCCTAGGGGTCAACCAACGTCAAGTAGGGATTCGCGTATTGCAATCCACCAACATGCCGGCCATTCTGGTAGAAACAGGCTTTATCAATAATCCTGAAGATGAAGCATATCTTAACAGTGAAGCAGGACAACAGGAAATTGCAGAAGCAATCACCAAAGCCGTGATTCGATACAAATACCAGACTGAAAACACACAACATCCAATGACCTCTAAATAATCAAACAAAGAAGCAGTGAAAGTATCAAACGAAACAAAAGTAGGTGTATTGGCCATCCTCGTCATTGTCATGATGATTCTCGGCTTTAATTTTCTTAAAGGGAACCGCTTGTTCAGTAAGAGCATGACACTGCATGCCGTATACTCAAATATTCAGGGCTTGACTACTTCCAATCCGGTTGTGGTGAATGGTTATCAAGTTGGAACGGTTGATAAAATTGAGAGCGACGAAAATATGCGACAAATGATTGTCACCTTGTCGTTGAAAGAAAATTTGCGCATCCCAACCAACTCAATTGCACTGATTATACCCAACCCGCTGGGCACGCCCAAAATAGAAATCAAACTGGGCGATACAACAGTTTTCTTACAAAATAAAGACACTCTCTTCACCGAAGCTCCCAAAGGACTTTTAGAGGACGTGATGAAAAAAGTAGATCCAGTATTGTTTGAAGTTAAAAATGCTGTCAGCACATTGGATACGCTATTGGCAAATGTCAACGGATTGGTAGATGCCAACAACAAGAACAACATCAGCAGCACCATTGATCATTTGAATAAAATATCTGCGGCCATTTTGGTGTCAGTCAATTCTTTGAACACCATGCTCGATGCTCAAAACGGATCTATTGCAAAGACATTCGACCACACCCGTTCCATCACCGGCAACTTGGCCGCAAACAATGGAAAAATTAGCGACATTGTGAGCAATCTTGATAAAATCAGCGGCAAATTAGCCCAGTCAGATTTGCAAAAAACACTGACTACCCTGGATAGCACCATCAGCGAACTGAAAAACACCATCCAGAAGGTCAATAGCAAAGACGGATCAATTGGCTTGTTGTTAAATGACCCTTCTTTATATAAAAACTTAACCTCTACCGGCAATAAAGTCAATTTACTATTAGACGACATCAGGGTTCATCCTAAGCGTTACATCAATATTTCAGTGTTTGGAAAGAAGCAAAAAAGCCAACCTTTGAGCACTCCCCTTCCTGATACCATCAATGCACCCTACATCCAAGAGAAAGCATCACAAAGCCATTGATTCTTTTTATTAAACTTTTTCGTTTGCGTCTTTTAACCACTATATTTTTATGCTCAACGATTCTGTTGGCCAGTCAATGGGCTGCTGCGCAAGCTCCTATTCAGCTGACTGCTGATACGAACAGAGTCATTGAAATCATTGGCGCAGAAAGTTTGCGCCAAATAACCATCAACGATTCTACTGTACTAGAGACACTTGCTGGACATGCTGCCGTCAGACAAGGTCAAACCATTTTGAAAGGCGACAGCATTGTGCTGAACAAAAGATTGGGCACTGCAGAAGTATTCGGAAATGTGCACATCAATGATGCAGATACTGTCAATACCTATGCGCAGTATTTACAGTATGTGGGCAATGAGCAGATTGCATACTTGAAAAAGAACGTTAAACTCACAGATGGAAAAGCCCAGCTTTTCACAGACAACCTGGTATACAATCTCAAAACGGGTGTAGCCACTTATGCCGATGGCGGTAAAGTCATCAATGGCAAAACTGTATTGACCAGCAAGGACGCCATCTATTATTCTGATACCAAGGATGTTTTTTTTCAGAAAAACGTACACTTGGTGGACCCTAAGTACGATATGGTTGCGGATAGCCTTCGCTACAACACCGCATTCAAAAATGCCTACTTTATTGCCCCCACTCACATAGTCAGCCCGGACGGAATCATTGACACCCAATCCGGTACTTACAATATGGAAACAGGAGAAGCTGTTTTCCTCGACCGAACAGTCATCAAAGACAGCACCCGAAATATCTCCGGAAATAAAATTGCTTTGGAACAAAATACGGGGATTGTTCAAATTGAAGGGAATGGAAAATTTGTTGACAGCAGCAACAGTGTCATCGTGTTGGGTAATCAAATTTTGATTGATAAAAAAAACAGCACCTTCCTAGCGAGCAGAAAGCCAGTGATGATTTTGTATCAGAAAAATGATAGCACTTACATTGCTGCTGATACGCTTTTCTCTGGCAGAAGAATCAAAACCGCCTCTAATAAACCCATTCAGGATACGCTCCAAAAAATCACCACGATACCAGCTAAGCCGGCCGCTTCTGACAGCATCCGATATTTTATAGGCTTTCATCATGTGCGCATCTTTAATGATTCGCTGCAAGCATCGAGTGACAGCCTACACTACTCTACAGAAGATTCCACTTTCAAATTGTTTCAACACCCCTTGGCATGGAACGACAGTACACAGATTTCGGGCGATACGATGTATTTGTTTACACAACAACAAAAAGCCAAAGAGCTCGCCGTGTTTAACAATGCCATGGTCGTCAACAAAACAGCTCAAGGATTTTACAATCAAATAGGCGGACGCACTTTGAAAGGATATTTCAAAGAAGGCAAAATTGATTATATCCGTATCAAAGGATCTCCCGCCGAAAGTGTATATTATCCTCAAGACGCAGACAGTGCCTATATTGGTATGGATCGGAGCAAGGGAGATGTGATTGATGTCTTTTTTAAAGACCAATCGCTTTATAAAATAAAATTCATCAACGATGTAAGCGGGACTTTGTTTCCTATGAGCCAGATTCCAGCTGCCCAGCAATATTTAAAACATTTCTTGTGGGAACCTGACAGAAGACCTCGAACCAAAATCGAATTATTTGAGTAACTTACTATGGGTTGATTGCTGGTGTAATAAAGCCTTCCCCACATTGCCATGAAAAAAGGTTTGCTTTTTCTCTCTTTGATTGTATTTTTTGGGAAGTGTTTTGCCCAAGATCAGTTTGTAGGCAGTTGGCAATTGAATACCCCTCTCGATGCTTCTCTATCTATTAAGATGAATCTGCAGATTGGCGAATCGGAAAAGCGCATTTTATATCCGGCCTGCCTCACCATGGAATGCGACAGTTTCAAAGCCACCTACCATTTTTTATTAGTCAAGAAAAACATCCGCCAGCTGGGTATCAGCCGATATAAAAAACCCATCAGTGAAATCCCCTTCTCTATAGGCAACTGGACTGTTTATTTAAATGGTGTGTTCGATATCAGCAAAGACCTTAGAGGCAATTCTTTTCTTACCATCAATCGAATCGTTACAAAAGATTATTCCGTTCCCATGCCCAAGAATGAATCTTTTGACTCAGCACAATTGAATACTGCCCTGCATATTCAAAGCTTTTTAAAAGATTCAGCCATTCAGCTCAAACAGTACAACCAGGAGGCCTGGAAAGACTCTGCAGCGAATGACATCATCAAAGCTCAATACGGCCCAAATTATTTTGGCATCATCGAGCCCATCCGGCTTCGGACCAAAGAGGGTGCTATTGTTTTTAATGAAAACAAGGACAATGATATTGTATCTGTTTTCCTCAATGGTAAAAATATCATCGATCAGGTTGATTCAAAGAAAAAAAGACCCAAAGAAGAATTCTTATTGGACTCCGGATTGAACATCATTGCATTCTTTGCTGAAGACTACGGCAGCAAAGGCGTTTCGAGTGCTTCCATCAATCTTGAATTCGATAATAAAATCCGGCCGTTGGATTTTAAAACCATCAACAACCTGGCGGGAACATTTATCGTTGCCAAAATTTATTGTGACTTCCAAGAGGAACATCCCTCCTTTCAATCGTACAATGAAAATGAATCAGCATCCAAACCCGTTCAAAATGAAATTGGGAATGACCCATCGGATAACAAATTGTCCAGGGCTCAAAAAAACATTGGGGGCATCGTTTCCACCTCTCAGTATATCACCCTGGCCATCTGGGATGATGCCATAGAAGACGGAGACAGCATATCTATCAACATCAATGGCAAATGGATTGCGCAGGGCTTCCCGGTACTCAAAAAACCTCAATTTATCAAAGTAAGCTTACAACCAGGTGCCAACACCATTACTTTTATTGCCGACAATTTAGGCTCCATCATTCCCAACACTTCTGTCATCGAAATCATTGACGGAGACAAACGAAAGGCTTTCTATATTGAGACCGATCTGGGCCAAAACAATCTATTAAAGATTTTTTACGATTTCACCCCCCGCCCCCGTTAAGCTATTTCTTGGAGATCCCATTCAATCGGGATTTCTTATTGCCTATTTTTCCTGATTTTTAGTCGTTTTACCCTATTTTTGCCGTCCAAAAAACCGCTAATTAATATGATGGAAAATTTGATTTACACAGTTCCTGCAATGGGTTTAATCGGCCTTTTGTACACGTTGGTAAAGTTCATGTGGGTATCCAAGCAAGATGCTGGTACACCTCGTATGAAAGAAATCAGTAATTATATAGCTGAAGGCGCTATGGCCTTTTTGAAAGCTGAATGGAAAGTGTTGGGCTACTTTGTAGTGATTGTGGCGCTTTTGTTGGCTGTAATGGCCAACAGCAACCCGCATTCTCATTGGAGCATTGCCCTTGCTTTTGTGCTGGGCGCCGTATTGAGTGCAACAGCCGGCTACATTGGCATGAAGGCAGCTACCAAAGCAAATGTTCGTACAGCTCAAGCTGCAAGAACTAGTCTAAGCAAGGCTTTGAACGTTTCCTTTACCGGAGGCGCAGTGATGGGAGTTGGTGTGGCAGGATTGGCCGTTTTTGGATTGGGTGGCCTGTATATCGTGTTGAAACACTTCTTCGCCCCTGGTGCTGCCATTGATTCAGAAGAAATGGTGAAAACCATTGAAATATTAACCGGATTCTCATTGGGAGCAGAATCCATTGCATTGTTTGCCCGTGTGGGTGGTGGTATCTATACCAAAGCCGCCGACGTAGGAGCAGACCTTGTAGGTAAAGTAGAAGCTGGAATTCCCGAAGATGATCCCCGAAATCCTGCTACCATTGCGGACAACGTAGGCGACAATGTGGGAGACGTTGCGGGTATGGGCGCTGATTTGTTCGGCTCTTATGTAGCAACCGTTTTGGCCACCATCGTATTGGGCCAACAGACTACTATTGTAGGTGGCACTGATAGCTTGGGCGGGTTCTCTCCTATTGTTTTGCCCATGTTGATTGCAGGGATCGGTATTTTGTTTTCTATTGTAGGTACTTTATTTGTAAGAATCAGTGACAACGCAGGCATCAGCACATCCAATGTGCAAAAGGCCCTGAATATGGGTAACTGGGGATCTATGATTTTAACTGCGATTGCTGCGGCATTTTTGGTTAATTATTTATTACCAGAACACATGATTTTAAGAGGCGTTCCCTTTACCAAATGGGGCGTGATGGGTGCCATTGCCGTAGGTTTAGCTGTAGGTGCGTTGATGAGTATCATTACTGAATATTATACAGCGATGGGCAAACGCCCTGTGTTGAGCATCATTCGCCAGTCTTCTACCGGGCATGCAACCAATGTGATTGGGGGCTTGGCCATCGGAATGGAATCTACTTTCTTGCCCATTCTTGTTTTGGCAGGCGGTATCTGGGGTTCATACGAATGCGCTGGTTTATATGGTGTGGCCATTGCTGCTGCCGGCATGATGGCTACTACAGCTATGCAATTAGCCATTGATGCTTTCGGTCCTATAGCGGACAATGCAGGTGGTATTGCTGAAATGAGCGAATTGCCTCCAGATGTTCGTGAAAAAACGGACGTGTTGGATGCAGTAGGAAATACCACTGCCGCTTCTGGAAAAGGATTTGCCATTGCTTCTGCCGCATTAACTGCCTTGGCATTGTTTGCCGCATTTGTAGGCGTAGCGGGCATTACAGGGATTGATATTTACAAAGCAAACGTTCTAGCCTGCCTATTTGTAGGAGCGATGATACCATTCATTTTCTCATCATTGGCCATCAGGGCCGTGGGCGAAGCAGCCATGGCGATGGTGGAAGAAGTTCGTCGCCAGTTCCGTACCATTCCAGGAATCATGGAAGGTACAGGCAAACCCGAATACGATAAGTGCGTCGCTATTTCTACACAGGCTTCTATCAAGAAAATGATGTTGCCAGGAGCGATTGCCATTGTATCTCCTTTGATTATCGGATTCATGCCAGGACTGGGTGCTGAAGCATTGGGCGGCTTCCTGGCCGGTGCCACCGTAAGTGGTGTACTGATGGGAATGTTCCAGAACAATGCCGGTGGTGCTTGGGACAATGCCAAGAAATCATTTGAAAAAGGCGTAGAAATCAACGGAGAAGTTTATTATAAGAAATCAGAACCCCACAAGGCTTCTGTTACAGGTGACACGGTAGGAGATCCATTCAAAGACACTTCTGGCCCATCTATGAACATCCTGATCAAATTGATGAGTATCGTATCGTTGGTGATTGCACCTACCCTGGCTGAAATGAAGGCTGAAAAAGTCACTACCATGGACAAGCAGGTGGAAAAATCTATCACGCTGGTAGCCGATCAAGCGCCTGCCAATCAAACGGCAGTTCAGTCTCTGATTGACCAATTGGTCGCCGACCAGGTGATCCTTGACAAGGAAAACTTCAAATTGACCATTATCGATAATGTTCTGAAAGTGAACGATTCAGCTGTTTCCAAGGAAATTTCAGAGAAATACAAAGACCGAATCAAGGGTATTGGCCAGTTGAAAATTGTGATGTCTGCCTCTACCAACATCAAACCATAAAGAGTCGACCAAACTTACTTATAGACCGGCTAAGCAATTAGCCGGTTTTTTTATGCCCTTGAATGTGACTCAAGCAGCTATACCCTCGAGTATTAGGGAAAGCACCCAACCCGCTCTTACCTCTTTGTCATCGGCATTCCCCTCATTAAGACACCCAAATAAATAAGATATCCAACTTCCATTTGAAAGGTGCAGGTTGTCAAACTAGAAGTTGGGAGGAGGGGGAGGATGGATCAAATTTGTAACCCTTGAAAAGAAAGCATCCAAATTCCAATTACAGAAAGATGATAATATATATAATTTTATTTATATACATAAAATTGAAGTCTGTTCGTTTAAGTAAGCGAAAATGACATCATCAATAGAATAATTATGGGCTATTGAGATGATATTTTTTTATAATATAATATTTTATACGATATTTTATTTTTAATAAAGCCTATAATATACTTTTAAACAATGTTTTAAATAAGATAATTTAATATTTATACTATTACTTTCAATGACGTTTATTTTATTCTGTTATTAGAGCATTTAATCATTATTTATATAATATTAAAATACAGATAATATTATTCAATATATTGTATAACAATTATTTAATTAAAATATTATAAGCTAATTTAATTATCCGAAAGTGAAATACAAGAAATTGCCCCGAACCAGTGAGATTTCTAAAAAGATTAGCATGGATTTTGGGTGATAAACGGAGCAATTATTGGGCAAATCAAAAATTGCAGTACATTTAACCTTCAATCCTATTAGCAATGAAAATCTCCTTTGTGCCCCTTGCCCTACCCCTGCTTGTATGCATCCTTTTGTTCTCGGCGTGTCACTCCCCGAAAGACCTGGAGTTTCGGGAATTCAAGAATCTCCGCCTGCAAAAACTAGGGTTTTCCAGCACCCAGCTAAAGGTGGATTTGGTTTATTATAACCCCAACAACATGAGCCTGGAATTGAACCGAACCGACCTGGATGTTTACTTGGGAAATACCTATTTTGGCCACTCGGCTCAAAATGTACAGGTCAAGATTCCCAACCGGAAGCTGTTCATTGTTCCCCTAGTGGTGGATGTGGACATGAAAAATCTGCTAAAAAACAGCTTGACTACCCTATTGAAGAAGGAGGTCACTATTCGGGTAGTGGGAAAAATTCGGATAGGTAAGGCAGGTGTCTTCAAAACATTCCCCCTGGACTATCAGACGGTACAACAGGTCCCTGCATTTGAGTTGTAAATACTAATTTTCGACTGGTTTGGTCTGGCAAGCCTTTGGCAAGCGATGGTACATGCTCTCCTCCGCTTCTACATCATCCGCATCATAGCCCACATTGGCAATATGTGTCTTTACATCCTCTATATTGGCTCTATCCTTGATCCAAGTGACGGTTGTTGTTTTGACCTTAAGGTCTACCAGCACACTGGTTATACCGTATTGACGGCCCACATAGTTTTCTATGCGCTTTTTACAATACTCACAATGCACTCCGGGGGTTTGAATCACGGCCTTTTGACTGGCACTTGACTGTGCTACACTAGTCATGGCAATGCCAAAGAAGAATAACGAGGTTGCAATCCAATGCTTCATACAATACAATTTTAAAGGTATGTGGTGAGTTTATTTACCAGTCCAAGTAGACGGACTCTCTCTCCATTGCATCAACGTATCCGCTTCTGCCGGATTGATTTGATTGGTTTCATTGGCCAGCTCTATCAATACACTATAATTGGTCAGGGAGGTCAGTGGAATCTTGGCATTTTCAAATGCGCTGGCAGCTTCGGGAAAACCATAGTTGAATATAGAGACCATTCCAATCACTTCTGCTCCCGCTTGCTGCAGTACTTCGCATACCTGCAAACTGCTTTTTCCGGTGGATACGAGGTCTTCAATCACCAACACTTTTTTTCCCTTTTCCAGCGACCCTTCAATCTGGTTGCCCAACCCATGCTCCTTGGGCTTGGGCCTGACATACACAAAAGGTAATTTCAATTGATCTGCTGCCATTGCTCCCCAAGAAATACCCGCTGTAGCTACACCCGCCAATACTTCTGCTTCAGGATATTCTTGAAAGATTACACTGCACAATTCACTTTTTACATAATCTCTTTCGATAGGAAAAGAAAGGACTTTTCTGTTGTCGCAGTAAATGGGGCTCTTCCATCCACTAGCCCAAGTATATGGGTTTTGTGCATTCAATTGTACGGCTTTCACATGCAGCAACCGAGATGCCAGTGCCTTTTCGTTTGTCATCCTGCAAATATAAAGCGGAATTCAGCCTTTTTTATAGTGCAAACCTTAATTTTATCAAGAATCGTATTCATTGAATGAAACTGACAATATACTTTAACGATAGCCCTGTGTATTTGTGCGACGAAATAGACGCTTCGCTGCAACTCCTTTTACATCAGCCCAACGTCATATATGTAGATGAACTTTCTACCCAGGCCATCAACAGCGTTATACAGGAAGTACAGCTCAATCATTCAAAAGCTGGCATCCTCTTTCATGCCGACTTGAACGCACTGAAGAAAAAATTCTTTCATCATTTTAACATCGTAGAAGCTGCCGGGGGAATTGTACAAAAGGAAGACAAATCACTGTTGTTCATTTTCAGAAAGGGCAAATGGGATTTACCCAAAGGAAAATTGGAACCCAATGAAAATCCTGCTTTGTGTGCCGCAAGGGAAATTGAAGAGGAAACAGGAGTGGGTGCTTTGCAATGTCATTATAAAGTGGGAGAAACCTACCATGTATATGAAGCCTTTGGAAAGCAGGTACTCAAACCTACCCACTGGTTTTATTTTACGACTCAGCAAGCTGCAGCCCTACAGCCACAAATAGAAGAAGAGATTACTGAATGTAAATGGATTTCGACCAAAGACATTCAAACGCCAGTTCAAAATACCTATCCGAACATCAAAGATATTCTTGCAAAATTCTTTGATACACCTTAAAAACAACTGTAAAATTATTTACGCAGTGTTTGATTGACAACTGCTGGTAGAAATTGGGAAACATCTCCCCCATTGTTGATTACGTCCCGAACCAGTGTAGATGCCACGGATGTATATTGTGGCAAACAAGTTAAAAAAACTGTTTCTATATTGGTGGCAATGCTTCGATTCATATCAGCAATCGCCTTTTCATATTCGAAATCGTTGACATAGCGTATACCCCTCAATATAAACTGAGCGCCTACTTTTTTACAACATTCTACTGTCAATCCATCATATACCACCGCCTCTACTTTAGGGTTGCCTGCATAAATGGTGTTCAGCCATTCTAAACGCTGTTGTTCGCTAAACATAGGCTGCTTGTTGACATTTCTACCAATGCCGATATATAATTTGTCGAACAACGGCAGTGCACGATCGATGATATCCGTATGTCCCAAGGTGACAGGATCAAACGTTCCAGGAAACAGACAAATTCGATTCATAAGATGAAATTTATGAGCAGGATTTTATTCTCCTTTCTTTCCAGACAACAAATATAAAACAGCCATCCGGACGGCTACGCCATTCTCTACTTGCTGCAAGATAATGGATTGATGGCTATCGGCTACTTCGCTGTCAATTTCTACCCCCCTGTTGATGGGACCAGGATGCATAATCACTATTTCTTTATCCAGCTGGGCCAGCAGTTTGGCCGTGATGCCATAAGCTCGGTTGTATTCTCGTAAAGATGAAAACAATACTTGATTTTGCCTTTCCAATTGAAT
Organism: Chitinophagaceae bacterium; assembly: GCA_947451985.1. GTDB lineage: Bacteria > Bacteroidota > Bacteroidia > Chitinophagales > Chitinophagaceae > Ferruginibacter. Next base: position 10,773 of record CANGBQ010000024.1, read on the forward strand.
CCTAAGCACATTGGCAACGTCACACCACTGAAGCGCTTTTAATAGATTGTATTCCACGCGAACCCCCATCGCTTCTTGTATGTATTTAGGAATTAAAGTAGGTGGGCCAGACAACATCACTTCTGCTCCCATCTTCTTCAACAAGTAAATATTACTTAATGCGACCCTAGAATGCATGATGTCGCCAATCAACAAAATCTTCTTCCCCTCCAAACTGCCTGTCTTTTCAATAATAGAAAAAGCGTCTAACAAAGCTTGTGTGGGATGCTCATTGATGCCGTCTCCTGCATTGATAATGGCTGTATTGGGTAATTGTTTGGCTAGAAAGTGTGGCGCACCGCTTGCACTGTGTCGCATAACGACCATATCCACTTTCATACTTAAAATATTGTTGACTGTATCGAGCAGGGTTTCTCCTTTGGAAACACTTGAAGAAGACGTAGTGAAATTAATAGCATCTGCGCTCAGTCTTTTTTCAGCCAGCTCAAACGAGATTCGAGTTCTGGTAGAATTTTCATAAAACAAGTTCACAATGGTTACATCCCTCAAAGAAGGTACTTTTTTAATAGGGCGCTGTAAAACCTCTTTGAATTGTTGAGCCGTTGATAAAATAAGGGAAATATCAGAGGGAGGTAAGTCTTTAATGCCTAGCAGATGTTTGGTAGATAGTTGCATTAAGCAACAAAATTAAGGCAATTGGAAGAAATATCAAAGTCAAAGGGTAAGTTATTCGAACCCAAATCATGCTTACAATGAAGGACTTATGATAAAACATCGTAAAAATACGTATCCCCCACATCGTATCTATCCCTCCTTTATACTGGGCGAATTACGCAAGAGGCGGTAATATCAACACCCCAAAAAAAGAGCAATCTTGCTCTTGTACAGGGTTTGCATTCGGGCCATCTTTGTGTAAGAAATCGGTTATGATAACAACCACAATCGAAATCCAATCATCCAATAAAAAACCAATAGTTCTTTTCAATATCCAAAAAACCAACAATATCCAAACCCTATCAAAACCAAAAAATCCAAATCCTGCCTATGCTGTAAAAAGCGATAATGGCAAAAACCAACATCCATCCAAACCCTATCAAAACCAACCAATTAAAGCCTGCCCTACACAAAAAACAGGCAACACATTAAATCCAGGAAAAGTAATACGAATAGTAAAACCCAATCCTGAAAAACCAAAGTGAAAAAATTGGAAAAGAAAAAGCCCGCAATTTGCGGGCTTTTTCTTTATGCCAACTGACAGTTAATACACTAGGTTAACTCTACTTCGCTCTTATCCCAGTTGACCTTAACCTTTTGCGAAACAGCCGTATCAATGGTAATACCGCAATAGTCTGGCTGAATGGGCAATTCGCGGTTAAATTTCCGGTTGATCAATACACACAATGACACTTTGCGTGGTCGGCCAAAATCTTGTAACGCATCCAGTGCGGCGCGAATGGTACGACCAGTATACAAAACATCATCAATCAAGATAACGTGTTTGTCTTCTATCGAAAAAGGCAAAGTGGTTGGTTTGGGTATATGCAACTCATCTCGAATGTCATCCCGATAAAAAGTAATATCTAAAATTCCATACTCAATAGATTTACCTGCTGGCATGGCTTGAACAATTTCTACAATCTTATTGGCTACGGGAACCCCTCTGGGCTGAATCCCAATAATCACGGTATCTTTCTCGTCCACCTGATTTTCCATCAACTGATAAGCCAGTCTTTTGATGGTCAGTTGTAACTGTTGTGACGATAAAAGTATTTGCATATGAATCTGGTTTAAAAAGCCCAAGAGATTATTTTTCTTGCATGAAGGGGTATCGATAATCAGTGGGAGGATTAAACGTCTCTTTGATGGTTCGTGCACTCAACCAACGATACATGTTTAACATGGATCCTGCTTTATCATTCGTTCCACTCGCCCTGGCACCTCCAAAAGGCTGTTGCCCTACTACTGCTCCCGTTGGCTTGTCATTGATATAGAAATTACCCGCACTGTTTCTCAATTTGCTGGTAGCCAATTCAACTGCATAACGGTCTTGTGCAATCACTGCTCCTGTTAGAGCGTAGGCAGAAGTAGTGTCCACCAGTTTCAAAGTTTCTTCGTATTTGTTTTCATCATACACGTAGATGGTCAGCACAGGACCAAATAATTCTTCGCACATGGTAACATACTTAGGATCGGTGGCTTCTATAATGGTAGGCTCAATGAAATAACCATTTGTTTTATCGCAATTTCCCCCAATCCAGATCTTGGCCTTGCTGTCTCTTTTGCGGGCGCCCTTGATATAACCCTCTAGCTTATTGAAACTTTTTTCATCGATCACTGCATTGATGAAATTGGAAAAATCTTCAACAGAGCCCATCTTCATGGTCTTCACGGTTTCAATTAGTTTTTTCTTCACTTCACCGGCTAGATTAGAAGGAATATAAGCCCTTGAAGCTGCTGAACATTTTTGTCCTTGGTATTCAAAAGCACCCCTTGCCAAAGCGGTTACTACTACATCTGGATCTGCAGATTTGTGTGCAATCACAAAATCCTTTCCGCCGGTCTCCCCTACGATTCTTGGATAGGATTTATAGAGGCCCATGTTTTTGCCGATGGTCTCCCACATTTTATTGAACACCCCCGTACTACCGGTAAAGTGTATGCCAGCAAAATCAGGGTGATTGAATACGACTTCTCCGATGGTGGGACCATCAATAAATACCAAATTGATCACCCCATCAGGCAAGCCTGCTTCTTTCAGAATGCGCATAAACATTTGCGCACTGTAAACTTGAGTATTGGCACATTTCCAAATCACGACATTGCCACACATCGCAGCGCTGGTGGGCAGATTTCCTCCGATGGCAGTAAAGTTGAATGGTGTCAATGCAAATACAAATCCTTCTAGGGGACGATATTCCATTCGATTGTTCATCCCTACTCCGCTGACTGGTTGTTGACGATAGATGTCGCTCAAAAAATGAACATTGAATCTCAAAAAGTCAATGATCTCGCAAGCAGAATCCAATTCAGCCTGGATCACATTTTTGCTTTGACCCAACATCGTGGTGCCATTTAAATAAGGTCGATATTTACCCGCAATCAAATCAGCTGCTTTTAAAAATATGTTCGCTCTGTTTTCCCAGCTCATGTTGGCCCATTTATCTTTTGCTTTCATGGCAGCATTGATGGCTTTGGTAACATGTTTGGCTTCCCCTGTATGGAATTTTCCCAACAAATGTTTGGTTTCATGCGGAGGACGGATCTCCATGGTATTTCCTGTGCGTATTTCTTCAGATCCAATATACATGGGCACATCCACTTTCTGGCTTTTCAACTCTTTCAACGCTTTTTTTAAAGCAGCTCTTTCAGGACTGCCTGGCGCATACTGAAGCACTGGCTCGTTGGCAGGTAATGGGTAATAAAAGTCTCCGTATTGCATATAATGTGTTTTAGAATAATGAAAGGATTATAAATAGATTACGTTTTCTAAATTAAACAATAAACTTGAATTGAAAGGACTTTCTAATTGCCCTCATTTTCTTTTTCACTCATCAAGTAGGCTTTAATAAACCCATCCAATTCCCCATCCATCACAGGACCCACATTCCCTACTTCATAATCGGTTCGGTGATCTTTGATCATTTTGTATGGATGGAAAACATATGACCTGATTTGTGATCCCCACTCGATTTTCTTTTTGGTGGCATTTTTGGAATCGATGGCTTCTTGTCTTTTGCGCATTTCTTCTTCGTACAATCTACTTTTCAGCATAGCCATTGCTTTTTCTCTATTCTCACCTTGCGTGCGGGCTTGCTGACATTCGATGATGATGCCACTGGGCTTGTGTGTCAAGCGAACAGCAGTTTCCACTTTGTTTACGTTTTGACCCCCACTGCCGCCACTTCTGAAAAAGGCCCATTCCACGTCTGCAGGATTCACTTCTATTTCTATGGTATCATCTATTAGCGGATAAACATACACGCTTGCAAAAGAGGTATGTCTTCTGGCATTGCTGTCAAAAGGAGAAATACGCACCAAACGATGCACACCGCTTTCCGCTTTCAAAAAACCATAGGAAAAGGGACCCTCAAATTGGAAGGTGCAGGTTTTGATACCCGCTCCATCACCCCACTGCCAATCAAGTTCGGTCACTGACCATCCTTGTTTTTCTCCGTACATTCTGTACATGCGGGCAAGCATTTCTGCCCAATCCTGGCTTTCTGTTCCACCTGCCCCACTATTGATTTGCAAAACTGCGGGCAATGCATCTGCAGGATCATTGAGGGTACTTTTGAATTCGGCTTCTTCGATGGAATCAACTGCTTTTTGAAATGCTTCTTTCACTTCTGCTTCTTCCGCTTCTCCTTCTTTCCAGAATTCAAACAATACAGCAAAGTCCTCTACTGCTGTTGAAACAGCATAGAACATGTTGACCCAATATTCATTGGTCTTGATTTCCTTTAAAATGGAAGTTGCCCTAGCATTGTCATCCCAAAAGCCAGGAGAAAGGGTAAGTTGTTTGTCGTTGTGGATTTTCGCTTCTCTGTTAGCGACGTCAAAGAAACCTCCTCAAAACCAACACTCGGTCTCTTATACTCTTTAAATGTTCAATTGTCATACTACAAATATATATAAGTTGTAGTCAATTTTTACAGTATCTATTGACTTTTGAACAAGTTGTTCCCTATTTTAAGGAACAAATGTCTGGTGCTGAAGTCGAAGGGCAAAATTGGATATATTTGATTCACTTAAAACAATCATGATATGAAAAAATGCCGTCTGTTTTTTTGGGTATTCACCCTGGTGCTTGTATCAAGCTTTTCGTTGAATGCTCAAAACAATTTCTTCACCCCGATCAGTGAAAATGCTATTGATGCAAAGGGGCTAGAAAGATTAATAAAGCCAGAGAAATTCAACCTAACTGTGGCAGACATACCCGCACTAAAAAGTTTTTTATGGTCATTGCCTGCAGAAAACGCAGTAAAAAACAGAAACAGTAGCCCTGTTTTGTCTTTACCAATGCCCGATGGAAGCATTAAGAGATTCCATGTTTGGCAAAGCAGTATTCAAGACCCTGCTTTGGAAGCAAAATTTCCAGACATTAAAACTTTCGCAGGACAAGGCATTGATGACCCATATGCGACGATGCGTTTCGATTTGACGCCCTTTGGGTTTCATGCACAAATATTATCCATCAACGGAGATATATACATGGATCCATATGCCAGAGGCAGCAATAGCTTCAGTATGAGTTATTATACAAAAGACAACAAACGTTCCAGTCCATACAGATGCGATGTGGCCGACAATCCTAACAATCTGCAAAGAACAGCCAATGCGCTGGCAGCGGGCCCATGCAGGGGAACACAACTTTATACCTATCGACTAGCCGTTTCTTGTACAGGAGAATATGCTGTAGCCGTTGGTGGAACCACTGCTACATTGTTGCATTCAGCGATTGTAACTTCTGTAAACAGAGTCGATGGAGTTTATGAAACAGAGATTGCCGTTCGATTGATTCTCATCGCTAACAATGATATTATTGAATTCATGAATGCAGCAACCGATCCTTATACGGGTAATAACAATGGTGGCACCTTAATCAATGAAAGTCAAACACAAATTACAAACCGAATTGGCTCCGGCAATTTTGATATCGGACATACATTTAGTACAGGCGGCGGCGGCTTAGCCGGCCTGGGCGTGGTTTGTAACAATAGTCAAAAGGCAAGTGGCATTACTGGCAGTCCTAGTCCTGTTGGTGACAACTACGATATAGATTATGTCGCCCACGAAATGGGGCATCAATTTGGCGGTAATCACACTTTCAACAGCGTTACTAGCAACTGTGGGGGCGGGAATAGAAACCGAGCTACTTCTTATGAAGTGGGCAGCGGCACGACCATTATGGGCTATGCAGGTATTTGTACCACTGATGACATTCAACCCCATAGTGATCCATTTTTCCATTCAGTCAGTTTCGATGAGATCAGCAATTATTTGGAATCAGGCGGCACCTGTAAAGTGGCCATCAATAATAGCAATACTTTGCCACAGATTACGAGCATGGATAATAACAACGTTACCATTCCTATTGGCCTGCCATTTACTTTAACCGCTTCTGCTACCGATGCAGACGGAGATGCCATTACTTATTGTTGGGAAGAATGGGATATTACTACAAACGGAGGTGCATGGAACAGTGGCAAAACCAGCACCACTGCCCCATTGTTCAAATCCAGAATACCCAAAACAAGTGGAAGCAGGAATTTTCCTGATATGGCCGTCATCTTAGCCAACTACCCTGCCAGCCCCACTGCAACGATGGATGGGCTCAAAGGAGAAACCCTGCCAACTGTTGCGAGACCCATTAAATTCAGATTAACGGTAAGGGACAACCGAGCAGGTGGCGGTGGCGTAGTAACTGGCGGAAGCGGCTGTCAAACCGGTTATACAGGAACATTTCAAATCAATACTGCTGCTACTCCCAATGGAACTGCTTTATTTGCCGTGACCATTCCAAACGGTGGAGAAACCTGGCAAGCCGGAAGCACTCAAACAGTCACTTGGAATGTTGGCGGAACGACTGCTTCTCCTTTTAGTACCGCGAACGTAAAAATCACTTTATCTACCGATGGTGGTTACACCTACCCCATCGTTGTTTTGGCCAGCACCACCAATGATGGCAGCGAGAGCATCACTGTCCCCAACAACCCCACTACTACCGCAAGGATGAGAGTGGAAGCGGTGGGCAATGTATTTTTCGATATTTCAAATGCAAACTTTACCATCACTGCTGCTTCCAGCAGTTTCACTTTCACTCCCGCAAGCGATGTAAACGTTACTTGTGGTTCGGCCGCTTCGCCCACTACTTTGCAATCTAATGCAGTAGGCGGATTCAATACCCCCATCACGTTGACGTATACCAGCAGCATTGCCGGTACCACGGTTAGCTTCGGTACCAACCCATTGACGCCTGGCAACAGCACCACTGTTACCTTGAACAATGCCAACACTTTGGCACCCGGTACCGACACTGTAATTGTAACCGGTGTGGCCGGCGCCATTACACAAAAAGACACCGTCCTGTTTGTGATACAACCCGGAGCGGCACCAGTTATCACCACTCAGCCTACCAATCAAACCGTTTGTGCAGGCGCCAATGCAACCTTTACCAGTGCCTCTTCTACTCCAAGTGTTTCTTACCAATGGC
>CANGBQ010000025.1 GCA_947451985.1 Chitinophagaceae bacterium
AAGCCCCTACTGGATCAATTCTGTCGTCATAGCTTTCAACCGCTACTTTCGCTCTTTCTCCTGGATCCCTTACAATTTTCTTTACTACGATCAATCCGTCGAAAATTTCAGGCACTTCAATCTCTAATAATTTCTCTAGGAAAGAAGGACTGGTACGTGACAAAATGATCACCGCTTGGCTGTTTTTCAATTCTACTTTTTTCACCACCGCACGAACCGATTCGCCTTTTTTGAAATAGTCGCTCGGAATCTGTTCAGACTTCGGCAACAACATTTCATTGCCGTCTTCGTCCAAAATCAATACTTCTTTTTTCCAAACCTGGTATACTTCACCGCTCACGATTTCACCAATGCGGTCTTCGTATTTTTTGATTAAAATGTTCTTTTTAAGATCGTTGATCCGCGCAGCGAGTGTTTGCTTGCCCGCCAAAATAGCGCGGCGGCCAAATTCCTTCTGGATGTCCACTTCTTCGTACAACTCTTCGCCCACTTGGTAATCGGGTTCGATTTTGATGGCGTCTTTGTACTCAATTTCGGTGAGGGTGTTGTACAAATCATCGTCGTCTACAATGGTGCGTCTGCGAAAAATTTCCAGGTCACCTTTTTGGTCATTCACGATGACGTCGAAGTTTTCATCACTGCCGTATTTTTTACGGATCAATGTTTTGAAAACATCTTCCATTACTTTCATCAGGGTAGGACGATCAATGTTTTCTGCGTCTTTAAACTCCTGAAACGATTCAATCAAGTTAATGCTTGCCATATGCCGCTCCGGATTGTTTCCCGAAAATCGGGGTCCCCACCGGCGGGGGGTTTTGTGTTAATTAAAATTTTATGAGAACTTTTGTTTGTTTGATATCTGAAAAAGAAATGGGCAATTGATGCACAACGGCTTTCTTGCCTTTCCCTTCGGTATACTCAATGTGAATAATCTGCTCATCTGCTGCGGTCAATTTTCCCTCTTTTTTGGTTCCATCCTGCAAAGTCACTTCCACCGACCGGCCAATGTTTTTTACATATTGTCGGTGCAGCTTCAAAGGCTCATCGATGCCCGGGCTGGAAACCTCCAATGAAAAATCTCCATCGGGGTACAAAGCCATTTCTTCCATTTGCTTGTACAAGGCCCGGTTGATCTTGATGCACTTCTCAATTCCCAGGCCACCGTCTGCGTCCAGGTAAATTTTAAAATTATTGATGGGCTTCACCTTTATTTCGACCAAAAAAATATCCCCCTCCAGCAAAGGAGCCAATAATTTTTCAACGATTTCTATCTGTGTCGTGCTGCTCATGTTGATAAAAAGAAGAAGGGAACGATTCCGTTCCCTTCGATTGTGTCCTGATTTCGATAGCAAATATACAGCCATTTGGCCAAACAGCCAAAACGCAAGAGACAGCCCCTTGTAAAATTTAACAATGAAATCAAGAATCGGTGGCTAACTTTGCCCCCATGATACGCTTACTTGTAGAGTTATTCCTGTTATATATACTCTTTCAGTTCATCTTCAATTTTGTGATCCCCCTCTACAATGCTACCCGCCAGGTAAAGCGGAAAATGAGCCAAATGGAGGAACAACTCCGTGACAATCAACGCGATGCGTACAACCGCCCTCAATCGGAGGCCCCCAAAAAGAATCCGCCATCCAGCAGCGAATACATTGATTACGAAGAAGTTAAGTAATTTTTAGGGCAATTTCTAGCTCTTTTTCTCCCCTTGGGTGAAGAATTTTATGGCTGAAAAACTAATAAGCGTTAGTTTTGTTGGAGCAATATGTCAAAAATTCAAGTAACCGAAAACGGCACCCGCAAACAAGCCATCATCCAACAAGCCGCCGGCTTGTTCAGGCAAAAAGGATTTGCCGGCAGTTCTATGCGCGAGCTCGCTGAACGCATTGGAGTGGAAGCGCCGAGTTTGTACAACCATATTGGATCAAAAAACGAGTTGCTCGAAAACATTTGCTTTTCTGTGGCCAATCAATTTATGGCCCAACTGGAACGCATAGAGGCTGATGGCTTTTCCGCGATTCAACAACTCGAACAGGTTCTTCGTTTTCATATTCACATGATGGTGCATGCCTATGATGAAGTTTTTGTGGCCAATCACGAATGGAAGCAATTGAAGCAACCTTTTCTGTCGGATTTTTTACAACAAAGAAAAAATTACGAGCAACGTTTGATTACAATGGTGCAAGCAGGGATCGCTCAAGGATTGATTAAACCCGTGCAACCACAAATTGCAGTGCTCACCATTTTGTCGGCGGTGAGGGGATTGGAATTCTGGCAAGGACAAAAAAACAGCATCCATTGGGATGAACTCGAAAACAACATGGTGGATCATTTATTAAACGGATTGGTACAGTAATTTTTAGATTCAAACAGGAAAATATTTTATGTCTATTCATTTTCATTCATTGACCATCAAGCGACTGGTGAAAGAAACGCCCGATTGTGTGTCGGTTTGTTTTGAAATACCCGAGTCGCTGAAAACAACTTTTGCTTTTAGAGAAGGACAAAATTTGACGATCAAAAAGAAGATCGGTGAAGAAGAAGTGAGAAGATCCTATTCTATTTGCAATGCACCGCACGAAGGCGCCTTAACAGTAGCGATCAAAAAAATTGAAGGCGGGTTATTTTCTTCTTTTGCCAATGACAGTTTGCAAGCCGGCGACACCCTCGAGGTGATGCCACCCAGCGGCAAGTTCAATGCACATCTGCAATCCAATGGAAACGGAAATTACCTGGCCATCGCAGCGGGCAGTGGCATTACACCCATTCTATCCATCATCAAACACACTTTACACCAACAACCCAACAGTCGATTCACCTTGGTGTATGGAAACAAAAACCGCGGCTCCATTATTTTCTTTGAAGCATTGGAAGGATTGAAAAATCAATACATGGATCGATTTACTTTCATCAATATCTTGAGCCAGGAAAAAATGGATGCCGCGGTGTTGTACGGAAGAATCAATGAAGAAAAATTAACCGCCCTCGAAAAAATCATTTCTTACGACCAATTGGACGGAGCCTATCTCTGCGGACCCGAAGCGATGATTTTTGCAGCAAAAGATTTTTTAACCAACAAAGGCATGTCTGAAAAAGCAATTCATTTTGAATTGTTTACCACTCCCGGTAATGTACAAACGAACAAACAAAATACGGTCAACCCACAACAGGAAGATGGACGCAGCAGTCATATTACCATCCAGCTCGACGGCCGGACAATGGCTTTTGATTTGGCGTACAAAGGACAAAGCATCTTAGATGCGGCTTTACAAAGAGGTGCCGATTTGCCCTATGCTTGTAAGGGCGGTGTTTGCTGTACGTGCAGGGCAAAACTGGTACAAGGAGAGGTATCCATGGATGTGAATTATGCACTGGAGCCAGAAGAAATTGCACAGGGATTTATTTTAACCTGCCAATCGCATCCTACCACCGAACAAGTCATCATCGATTTTGATGTCAAATAATCACACAATCATTAAAACCATTACTATGGAACTATACGATTTGGAAAAAAAGTTTCAAGAAAAAATCGAGAAGGAAATTAAAATTGAGCCCAGGGATTGGATGCCGGATGCTTACCGCAAAACCAATCTGCGCCAAATTAGCCAGCATGCACACAGTGAAATAGTGGGCATGTTGCCCGAAGGCAACTGGATCAGTCGCGCGCCTTCTTTAAAAAGAAAAGCCATCCTGATTGCCAAAGTGCAAGATGAAGCGGGCCATGGTTTGTATTTGTATTCGGCCGCCGAAACCCTCGGAACCAGCCGGGAGCAAATGATTGACGACTTGCACAGTGGTAAAGCAAAATATTCTTCCATCTTCAATTATCCTACTTTAACCTGGGCCGATATGGGCGCCGTGGGTTGGTTGGTGGATGGCGCGGCCATTCTCAATCAGGTAATGCTCTGCAGAACTTCTTATGGTCCGTATGCAAGGGCCATGGTGCGTATTTGCAAAGAAGAAAGTTTTCATCAGCGTCAGGGGTTTGAATCTTTGTTGGTCATGAGCCAAGGAACCGAAGCACAAAGAGCCATGTGTCAGGATGCCATCAACCGTTGGTGGTGGCCCAGCTTGATGATGTTTGGTCCGAAGGACAGCGAGAGCACCAACAGCGACCAAAGTATGAAATGGAAAATCAAACGAAAAACAAACGATGAGCTTCGGCAGCAATTTGTAGACATGATTGCAGAACAAATTAAATTATTGGGAATGACTTTGCCCGATCCGGACTTGCGTTGGAATGAAGAAAGAAAACATTATGATTTTGGCGAAATCAACTGGACCGAATTCTGGAACGTGGTGAAAGGCAATGGACCTTGCAACAAGCAGCGCCTGGAAGCCAGGAACAAAGCGCACGAAGAAGGTGCCTGGGTAAGAGCAGCCGCCTTGGCCTACGCTGAAAAAAAACGAGTACGCACCACGGCCAAAGTAGCGTAACCAATATTTAATTAAACTATTTAATACTCATTCATTATGCATATTCAAATCAGAAAGTTTTATTACGGAGACATTCCTGAAGAAAACACGGGCGGTGCAACTCCGATCAACCATTCTACTGAACAGGGCTGGCCATTATGGGAAGTATTTATTCGCAGCAAGCAAGGGCTCGACCACAAACACGTGGGAAGTTTGCATGCAGCTGATGCTGCCATGGCCATTGAAAACGCGCGCGATGTATACACCCGCCGACAAGAAGGCGTAAGCATTTGGGTAGTGGAAAGCAAATTTGTTCATGCCAGCGATCCGGCCGATGCAGAAAGTTTGTACGAACCCGCTGCTGATAAAATATATCGTCATCCTACATTTTATGATTTACCCGATGCGGTGAAGCATATGTAAAATACGTTCAACGTTTAACGTTTAAGATTTAACGTGGATACACTTATTCCGTATCATCATTCGTTGAACGTTAAACCTTGAACGTTGAACCCATTATTCGTTGAACGTTAAACCTTGAACGTAAAAACATGCAAACACAACCAACCATCGACTACGCCCTGCACCTGGCAGACAGCGCCTTGATCTTAGGACAACGCAATGGAGAATGGTGCGCACACGGGCCGATTCTGGAACAGGACATCGCTATTACCAATATCACGCTTGATTTGATTGGACAGTCAAGGCTTTTCTATCAATATGCGGCTGCTTGCATGAATGAATCGGGCACTGCCGAAGCCACCGAAGACACGCTCGCTTACCTGCGGACCGAACGCAGTTTTAAAAATCTATTGATGTGCGAACTGCCCAATGGCGATTGGGCACAGACGGTACTGCGTCAGTTTTTCTTTAGCCAGTTTCAATTGCTATTGCTTGAACAGTTGCAGCATGCCGGCAATGAACAATACGCCGCCATTGCAGCCAAGTCTATCAAAGAAACACAATACCACGTTAAGTGGAGCAGCGAATGGGTGATCCGCTTGGGCGATGGAACAGCAGAGAGTCATGAAAAAATGGAAAACGCGGTGAATGCACTATGGATGTACACCGGTGAATTTTTTATCGCAGCCGATTACGAAGCGGTGGATGTGGCCGCTTTGAAAAACAAATGGATGGAGGCGGTAACCGCAATATTCGAAGAAGCCACTTTATCGATGCCTGAAAATACTTTTATGCAAACCGGTGGCAAAACCGGCACGCATACCGAACACCTAGGCTATATCCTTTCCGAATTACAATATTTACAAAGAACCTATCCCGGGGCGGAGTGGTAAATGCAGCAGTATGGAGGCAAACAAAGAAAATATTTATGGCATTCTTTCAGAAGTCTGCGATCCGGAAGTGCCGGTGTTAACGATACTCGATTTGGGCATCGTCAGAGGGATTGAGATCACTGAAGAAAAAATCATCATTCAAATCACACCCACGTATTCCGGTTGTCCTGCTATGGATACAATTGCCGTGGACATTAAAATGAAAATGCTCGAATACGGATTCACGGAGGTACAAGTGATGAATGTGTTGTCTCCTGCATGGACCACTGATTGGATGAGTGTAGAAGGAAAAAACAAATTGAAAGCCTATGGCATTGCACCGCCTCAACAACGAAGCAATGAAAAAAGAATCAATGCCCTGTTGTTTGAAGAAGAAAAAAATATTGAATGTCCGCGTTGTCATTCCACCCATACCACATTGTTGAGTCAGTTTGGTTCTACTGCCTGCAAAGCATTGTATCAATGCGACGATTGCAAGGAGCCTTTTGACTATTTTAAATGCCATTAATATTCTTAACTTTAATAGGATTCAATTGATATTGTATGAATATAGCCATCTACTTTGAAGAAGCTGCCCAGGTATCGGTGGCATTTATGATTGGAGCGATTATTGGATTGGAAAGGGAATTCAGGAGCAAACCCGCCGGCTTCAGGACCATGATTTTGATTTCAGTAGGATCTTGTTTGTACACTATTTTATCCAAAGAAACCGAAATGGGTGGCGGAGCAGATCGTATTGCGAGTAATATCGTAACCGGTATCGGTTTTATTGGTGCAGGCGTGATTTTCAAGGAAGGCATTTCGGTCAATGGACTGACCACTGCTGCTTTGATTTGGATAACCGCCGCCTTGGGCATGGCCATTGGCTACCACAATTATCCATTGGCCATGGTGGTGACTGCCATTGTGGTGATTGCCTTGTTTGTATTAGAACCTGTTCAGCGGTTTATCAACCGGTTTCACAAAGTGAAGGATTATAAAATTCGCATGGTGGAACTCGGCAATCATTTTAAGCCAGAGCTGGAAACGTTTTTTAACGAACATGGCCTCACTTTTCGGTGTATGAAAATGTACAAAGAAAATAACGATGCTATTTACATGTATCGCATCAGTTCGCCCGATAGAAATTATGATTTGGTGAATCAATTTTTATTAGCACACCAGGAAGTAAAAAGCTTTGATGTATAATCAGTCAGCAATCAAATTTGGATAGCATGGAATTAGTCACATTGACCATAGAAAAAAACGTTGCCTACCTAGCGCTCAACCGCCCGGAAAAATTCAATGCCTTTAACAGAAACATGGCCCTGCAATTGCAAGGGATACTGGACCAATGTGCCCAGGACGAATCGGTGCGCGCCCTCTGTCTTACAGGCAATGGAAAAGCTTTTTGTGCCGGACAAGACCTGGGAGAAGTCACTGGCGAGAACCCGGTAGGCTTTGAAAAAATATTATCCGAACATTACAATCCGATTGTACAAAAAATTCGCTCCATCGAAAAGCCGGTATTGTGTGCGGTGAATGGGGTGGCCGCAGGCGCCGGCGCCAACATAGCGCTGTGTTGCGATATTGTGGTGGCTTCGGAATCGGCTTCTTTTATCCAGGCTTTTACCAAAATTGGTTTGATCCCTGATAGCGGCGGCACTCATTTTTTACCCCGCTTGATTGGCTTTCAAAAAGCATCGGCCCTGATGATGCTGGGAGATAAAGTAAGTGCCATGGAAGCAGAAAGAATCGGCATGATATACAAATATTTTGCTGATGCAGATTTTCAAGACGCTGCCAAACAATTGGCTACGCAACTCGCCGAAATGCCTACCCGCGCATTGGCGTTGACCAAGAAAGCCTTGAATGCCTCTATGCACACGCCTTTTGAAGAACAATTGCAGAACGAAGACCGATTGCAATACCAAGCAGCGCATACCGAAGACTACCAGGAAGGTGTAGCCGCTTTTATGGAAAAGAGAAAACCAGTTTTTAAAGGCCGTTAAAACAGATCAATATGAACAATACTGTACAACCGACTGCTGTTGTCAACCACATGATGCAGCACGATGCCTTCAGTCAATGGATGGGCGTTCAGGTAATTGAAGTAAAAGAAGGATATAGTAAAATCAGCATGACCATCCGAAAAGAAATGATCAATGGATTGGGTATTGTACATGGTGGCATTACTTTTTCCCTTGCAGACAGCGCTTTTGCTTTTGCCTGCAACAACCGAAATGTTTTTTCAGTAGCACTGGACACCGCCATTAATTTTTTAAAACCTGTTCATTTGGATGACACGTTGATTGCTGAAGCCAAGGAACTGCACAATGGAAAGTCTACCGGATTGTATCATATTCATATTTCCAATCAACAGGGGCATGAAGTAGCAGTATTTAAAGGCACCTGCTTTAGAACGCACAAGTCAGTGATTTAATTTTTGTATACATGATTTATCAATTCAAAGAGTTTATTCCAGTAGTAGATCCTTCTGCTTTTGTGCATCCGCAAGCCAGCGTGACAGGCAATGTCATCATTGGAAAAAATGTTTACATAGGGCCCGGGGCTGCCATTCGGGGCGACTGGGGACAAATCATCATTGAAGATGGATGCAATGTACAGGAGAACTGTACGCTACATATGTTTCCGGGTACGACAGTATGGTTGAAAGCAGGCGCACACATTGGACACGGCGCCATCATTCACGGCGCGACCATTGGAAAAAATTGTCTGGTGGGGATGAATGCAGTGATCATGGACAATGTGGTACTGGCAGAAGAATGTATTGTAGGCGCACTCGCTTTTATCAAAGCAGACAGTCATTTTGAAAAAAGAAGTTTGATTGTAGGCAATCCTGCACAAAAAATAAAAGAGGTGTCTGATGAAATGATTCAGTGGAAAACGGAAGGAACCCATCTATATCAACAATTGCCTGCAACCATGCAACAGCATTGGAAGCCCTGCGAAGCATTGACAGAAGTACCCGCTAACAGAGGTTCATCCGAAACCAACTATCAACCTTGGCAACAAACCAAGGCAAAAAGCAATGATTGAGATCAGTGATACCCGGCACTTCTTCAAAACGCCTCAACCACTCAACTACTCAACAAGTAAACGTACCTTTGTACCACAATGGATAAGTCGAATTTTGTAGACCAGATTAAAATATTTTGCAGGAGCGGACATGGTGGCGCGGGCAGTAAGCATTTCATGCGTAATAAATTGACTGCCATGGGTGGGCCGGATGGTGGTGATGGTGGAAGAGGCGCTCATATCATTTTAAAAGGCAATGCCCAACTATGGACCTTGTTGCATCTGCGGTATTTCAAAAATGTATTGGCAGAAAATGGCGGCAATGGCGCGGGCAATCATTGTACAGGAAAAAATGGGAAAGACATTATTATAGAAGTGCCACTCGGCACCATCGCCCGGGATGAAGAAACAGGCAAACAAGAAGCAGAGATTTTAGAAGATGGGCAGGAAGCGATATTGATGAGAGGCGGCCGTGGCGGTTTGGGAAATAGCAATTTTAAGACAGCCACCAACCAGGCACCCGAATACGCACAACCCGGCGAAGAAGGACAAGAGGGCATCAAGGTACTCGAACTGAAGGTGCTGGCGGATGTAGGACTGGTGGGCTTTCCCAACGCAGGAAAATCAACCCTACTCTCCAGCATCACCGCTGCCAAACCCAAAATAGCCGACTATGCCTTCACTACGTTGGTGCCACAATTGGGCATGGTAGAATACAGAGACGCCAGAAGTTTTTGCATGGCCGACTTACCCGGAATAATTGAAGGCGCTGCCGAAGGCAAAGGATTGGGACATCGCTTTTTGCGCCACATTGAAAGAAATGCGGTGTTGTTGTTTTTAATTCCCGCCGACAGCAAAGGACATCGCGATGAATTTGAAGTATTAAAAGCTGAATTGGAAAAATACAATCCGGACATGTTGCAAAAAGATTTTGTGATTGCCATCAGCAAATCGGATATGCTCGACGATGAATTGAAAGAAGCCATTGCAAAAGAATTGCCTAAGAACATTCCACATGTTTTCATTTCCTCTGTTACGGGATACAACCTGCAGCCTTTAAAAGATTTGTTGTGGAACACCCTCAACGCAACCCCCGTGTCCTGATAGAGAAAACAATCAAGGTCTGATGAAAAGAAAATTCATTTTTTTGGTCAATCCCATCTCGGGCACCCGAAGCAAAACAAAGCTGGTGAACTTGATCACAGACCGAACAAGGGCCATACAAATACCATTCGAAATCATAGATACCAGCAAAGACGGCGATTATTCTTTCCTGGTTCAGAAGATTGGGACAGAATCCATCACCGATGTGATTGTGTGCGGAGGCGACGGCACCATCAACCAGGTGGCGGCGGCCTTGCTCAATATCTCTGTTAACATCGGCGTGATCCCCATGGGCTCCGGCAACGGACTCGCATTGGCGGCAGGCATCAGTACCCATCCCTCCAAAGCACTAGACATTATTTTTAAAGGAAACGCTGCTGCCGTGGATGGCTTTTATGTAAACAAGCATTTTGGTTGCATGCTCACCGGTGTCGGATTTGATGCACAAGTGGCGCATGATTTTGCCACACAATCCACTCGCGGACTCTGGACCTATATCAAACAATCGCTGCGGCTTTTTTTTCGTTACAAAACCTATCCTTTTGTAATAGAGATCAACGGCGAAAAAATCAGCACAGAAGCTTTTTTTATCAGCATTGCCAATAGCAATCAATTTGGCAATCATGTGACCATTGCGCCAAAGGCCAGCTTACACGATGGATTGTTGGATGTGATTGTGGTGAACAAGAAAAATAAATATTTTACCGCGCTGTCTTTGTTGGGGCATATTAAACTTGGTAAAGTACAACAGCCGATTGTGCAAAAAGGACATACTGCCGCTATTGATTATTGGCAAACCACAAACATCAAAATTGAAAATCCAAGTTTGGCACCCTTACACATAGATGGAGAACCCGCCGTCACCGATCGTACAATTGAAGTGAATATCATTCCTGCGGCCATCAGGCTGTTGCAGCCTTAAGGATATTTTCCTTTCCCCGAATAACAAACAATAACGAAGTCAGAGTAAGCACCAACAGCATGGCGGTAAACTGGTGCACGACACCCAACCACACGAAAACCGCCGGATGGGTGGCATAAAGCAAGGTGAAAATGCCCAACATGATTTGCAGAAACACCAATCCCACTAATATTTTTCGGCCGATTGCCACCACGGGATGAGCTGTTTGGGCAGCAGATCGAATATAAAACACCCCAACCAAGAGAGCAAACAAATAAGCAACGCCCCGATGAATGAATTGAATGGCCAATGGATTGTTCCAGAGATTATGAAACCAAGGATTTTGCTCAAGCATCGAAGCAGGAAAGAATTGTCCGTTGATGGATGGCCAGGTCGGCGCAGTAACAGCCGCTTTCATGCCTGCCATAAACGCACCATATACCAGTTGCAGGATTAATACAACCAACATGCCGCGCAGGAATTTTTGCAAAGAAGGTTGAATCAGTTTGGGCTGAAAGCTGGGAAGCAAGCGAAGCGCAAACCACCAAGTGTACCCCAGCAACACCAATGCTGCAATAAAATGGGTGGCCAGTTCTACATGTCCAACAAAATATTTCTCAGGAACCAATCCGCTTTGTACCATGATCCAGCCTATAGCACCCTGTACCCCGCCCAATAAAAATAAAATCGACATGGGTAGAATCAATTTCTTGTTGAATCGACGACGCGCTAAAAAATAAACAAACCCCGTCAAAAACACCAAGCCCATCAGCCGCGCCCACAAACGGTGAAACCATTCCCAGAAAAAAATGAATTTGAAATCGGATAAAGAAAAATAAGCGTGTACATATTTGAACTGATCGGTGCCGCGGTATTTGTCAAATTCGGTTTGCCAGGCAGCGTCATTCAAGGGCGGCAATGCGCCGGTGATCGGTTTCCATTCGGTGATGGACAAGCCAGATTCGGTGAGTCGGGTGATGCCTCCCAACAATACTTGTATAGCAATCATGCCCACCCCGATTAACAGCCAGGTGGCAATGGCTCGGTTGTTTTTTTGTTCTTGCAAGGATGTCATCATGGAGCAAAGGTAGCACACAGGCGTTTGTTGTCAAAGATTGAGGAGGGTTTCGCAATCTTTTACAGATATTTGTTCTACAAGATATGTTAGCGCCCTTTTTTGATGCCACCCGAACAGAAGCCGGGCTAGATGAAGCCGGTAGAGGTTGTTACGCAGGCCCCGTGTTTGCGGCAGCGGTGATATTGCCCAAGGATTTTGCACATCCCTTACTCAATGACAGCAAGCAATTATCCGAAAAGCAACGTGACGCTTTGCGTCCGGTGATTGAAAAAGAAAGCATTGCTTTTGCCGTATCCAAAATTGACAATAAAGAAATAGACAAAATCAATATCCTACAGGCCTCCTACAAAGCCATGCATTTGTCGATTGCGGCTTTGTCTACCCTTCCCGACTGGTTGTTGATTGATGGGAATCGTTTCAAACCTTATCCAAACATTTCCCATCATTGCATCGTGAAGGGGGATGGAAAATTTGCTTCTATTGCAGCCGCCAGTGTACTGGCCAAAACCTACCGCGACGAATACATGCAAACCCTTCATCAACAGTTTCCGCAATATCACTGGAATAAAAACAAGGGCTACGGCACCGCCGACCATCGAAAAGCGATTGCCGAATTCGGATTGTGCAAACACCACCGAAAAAGTTTCAATATCCTGCCCAACCAACAGCAGTTGTTCCATCAATAAGATTGTATTCAGGCCAACGCTGAATGACTATAAAAATCTTTTTCTGCACTGTTTGTAGAGGGGGGATTCGAGCGAATACGCGCAGATTTGTAATATTGAAAACTCCAAATAGTAGTAGTTCCCGAAACCACACCAATTAAAGAACCTATCAAGATATCAATAGGAAAATGATAGGCTAAGTATATTCTTGAGTATCCTACCAATAAAGCAGCAAGTAGAAATCCAAATTGCCATATTCTTTTGGGGTAATACAATGCCAAGACGGTGGCAATGGCAAATGCAGAAGCGGTGTGTCCTGAAGGGAAATTGTTCGTTCCTATTCCGCTGTAATCAAATGCATCTACCAAAAAGCGGTATTGACTAGCTTCAAAATACAATTGTAGGCTGTCTGCATGAAGAATGTTTTTGATTAATTGAACGCAAATACCAGCGCTTATAAAAGCGATGAAAAGATACAAAGCAAGGGTAGCCTGTTTACGATATATTAAAAAAATAAAGAGTCCCATTGCAAAAATGCCATCTCCCAAAAACGTATAATTGACTAAAAAGACATTAAATCCAAGAGCATGGTATCCGTCTAGAAACAGGAAACTGTCTCCTTTGGAAAAAGCATACAATAAAAAAGCACTGATAATAAATAACGCACTGAATAAAATATAAAATACTGCGTTGTCAGCGATGATATGGGAGCGCTTGTTCATTTCCAGGGTAAAATAAACGCTCCAATAAGAACATAAGATTAAAATAAGGTTAATAAACCATTAAGCTTACTAAAAATGGATAACCAGCAGAAAGTCTGAATTCAAAGATTCTCTTTCGACTAGATTCGGGAAAAGTTGGGGATAGAAAGGCGTTCAATAGAGCTGAATTCTAGCCGAAAATGGTCAAAATGAAAATTTAAAACGCTACTTTTGGTCGATTTTTTCAACCTCCACCCAAATAATATATTTTATGTCTCTGATTACCGTAGGAACCATGGCTTTTGATGCAATTGAAACTCCATTTGGCAAAGTGGACAAAATTGTAGGCGGATCCGCTACCTATGTGGCCTATGCAGCGAGCAATTTTTTGCAGCCGGTACAACAGATTTCTATCATTGGATATGATTTTCCGAAAGAGGAAATTGAAGGTTTGAAAAAAAGAGGCGTGGTGTTGGATGGTGTGGAAGTGGTACCCGATAAAAAATCTTTTTTCTGGAGCGGTCGCTACCATGTCGACATGAATTCAAGGGATACCTTGATTACCGATTTGAATGTATTGGAAGATTTCAATCCAATTGTACCCGATAGCTACCAAGGCAGTGAGTTTTTGATGTTGGGAAATTTGATGCCCAAATTACAATTGAGTGTAATCAATCAACTGAAAGTAAGACCCAAGTTGATTGTGATGGACACAATGAATTTTTGGATGGACATCGCGCTCGATGATTTGAAAGCGGTGTTGAAAAAAGTAGACGTGCTCCTGGTCAACGATGGCGAAGCCAGACAATTGAGTGGTGAAGTATCCTTGGTGAAAGCTGCTAGAAAAATCATGGAGATGGGACCTGCCTTTTTAATCATCAAAAAAGGCGAACACGGTGCATTGCTGTTTCATAAGAACCATGTTTTCTTTGCTCCTGCCCTGCCCTTGGAAGAAGTATTCGATCCTACCGGAGCGGGCGATACATTTGCCGGTGGCTTCATCGGACACCTTGCCAAAACCAAAGACATCAGTTTTGAAAACATGAAGACAGCCATTATTGTTGGAAGTGCATTGGCAAGTTTCTGTGTAGAAAAATTCGGTCCCGAAAGAATGAGGGAGATCACCAAACAAGACATTGATGAGCGCATTGCCGAATTTGTACAATTGGTGAACTTTGATATTGACTTAGTATAACCACTATATGATAGAAATTCTTGTATTGTATTTTTTGTGCAAACAAATTGGTGCATTGGCCCTGCAAAAAGGGTTGAGTGCCCGCCGATGGAAATGGTATACCGTTCTTACTTGGATGCTTGGCGAATTTATAGGAATGATGCTGGGTATCAGTCTTTTTGGATTCGATCAAAACAACCTGCTCGGTTTAATTGGTTTTGCTGTGGTGTGTGCCTTCGGCGGCTATCTATGGATTCGTTATGTGTTGGAAAACAAGCCCGACCAATCTGAACTACAATAAGTACTTCAATACTTTCTAGCCAACACCACCGCATTTTTATATT
Organism: Chitinophagaceae bacterium; assembly: GCA_947451985.1. GTDB lineage: Bacteria > Bacteroidota > Bacteroidia > Chitinophagales > Chitinophagaceae > Ferruginibacter. Next base: position 14,700 of record CANGBQ010000025.1, read on the forward strand.
TTCTGATTTTTCCAGCCAGGGTAAACACTTCCGTGTACACAATATAGATGCCGATGGGCAAGGCCCGATTGCTTGCGTCGAGTCCATTCCAATGAATAGAACCGCTGGTACCACACAATTGTGCATTGGCTAAATAGCGAACTGGTCTGCCGAAAGCATCGAACACCTGAACGGTTGTCACGTATCCCGGTGCATCAAAATGATACTGCAAAGTTAATAAGTCGTCAAAGCCATCATTGTCCGGACTAAATACTTTCGGAGTCAATTGAATATCGTTTGCACTGTGGCTTCCGTCAATCCATTGTGAATTCCGATCAGTCGGTGTTGCGTAGCCGACAGTGCTGGCCGCACTTTGCCAGTTTTGAGCAGATGAGGTAGGCGCATCAGAATCAATCCGCTCAAGAGACACCCCTTCTCTGTTTTCCAATAATGGAAAATGCCAATCCTCCTCATAATCAAGTTCGTCAATGGTTTTCCCTTGTTGATTGAGCAGCACCACCGAACCCGCATCATCATTGTATGAAGGCATGTTGGCCACAGATAATATAGAAGCGGGTTGTCGACAGAGATACTGACTTTGCAACACTGCGGGGTTAGCGGTACAAACCAAATAACTGCCTGGAAAAAATAATTGTGGAGAATCGGACACCGCTACGATGTTATCGGTGACATGCAATGTATTTCGATTGGCCAGGAATACCTGTTGAAGATTAAAAGTTTGCTGGCTTCGATTGTACAACTCCACAAAATCAACCCCATCCGTTGTTGGATTGAACAATACTTCATTGATGACGATGTCAAAAGAATCAATAGTTGCGGGAAGGGCTACTCTCGCTAGATTGTACACACCTATCGGATTGGCAATGCAGTCGGTCACTTGTTGAACTTGGACGGTATATATTTTTCCAAGCATCATGGGTTGTGCAAGTCGAAGCAACACTTGATTAAAAAGAGGCGCCACTGGTTTGGCCAACAAAGGTACACCGATGCCATCGCTGATTGTGTATGCATTGACCTGGCTAGCACTCGTACTGTCGAGGGGTTCATTGAAAGTTAAAACGATTTGCTGGCTGTCGATGGCAAAGGCGCGCAACAACTGCGGCAATGTGATGTCGATGTTTAATGCGTCTATACTATTGGGTTGGCCGGGCGAAGCCCCCAGCATCGAACGACTCGAAGACCAATTGTCTGCACCTGTACAGGGGCTATTCAAATCCATCATCTCAAGACTCCAGCCCCCGTTTTTTTTCAACTCATTTTGATACCAACTGTCGTTGTATTCAACCGCATGAATGGTTTTGTTGTCTGCCGACAACAGATAAATCAAATCGCCCGTGTTGGTGAGGCTCGGAAAATTGGTCACCGAAATGGTAGGGCCAAAGACAGCGAGTTCACTCACGGCACTGCTGCTGCAAACCAATAACAAACTATCAGGCTGCAGCACCAAGTCTGGAAAGAGTCCAGAGATCGCATTTCTTTTGGCCAGTTTCCAATTTTTCAACGGAATGGGAAAGCCAGTGGAATTGCGCAGTTCCACCCATTCCACGTCCGGCAAGGCCACCACCGGGCTGGGATCGGCCATGATTTCATCTATCAACACGTCATAGGCCTGGGGCTGATACACAAAAAATGTGTTGGATGCCGCGGACAAGATATTGCCTTTCAGATCGGACAGTCCATTCACCGCAATGGTCAAATACATTCGAATCGGAAAATCGTTGGCAAATTGCAAATGTACCCGACGAGGATCCACGCTGTCTCTCCTAGCAGAAACAGGCTCCTGCACATTGTGATCCACTTGATAATGACTGAGAACATCGCTGCTGCTCACATCCACCGCTTCATCAAACAACAAATCAATGGTTCGATTGCCCGTCACTTCTACCGATTCGAAGACAGGGGGAAAAGTATCTGGTACAAAGTCGGTGATGAAATAATCATCTATCAAATGTTTTTTAAAAAAAGAAGCGGTGCTTTGTTTCACGAGTATACCCGTTGATTGACTGCTGGTATATACACTGTCGAAAGAAGTTCCTTCAAGTAAGGTTGCGGCTCCGTTTAGGGTTCGGTAGAGTTCCCACTGTTGATATTGATTCCGCACCACCTGAATGTTGATGGAATTGCTCGAACTGTTGAGCACCCCATTGAGCCCATCAATCAATTTGACAATGCCATTGCTGTCTTTTCGATATAAAGAAATTTCATCGTCGGTACCCCCCAGCCGGACAAAATAACCGGTGGTGGTGGACAAGGACAAATTGCTGGAAGAAGCCGTGAGATACAAATCGATATAATTGAGCGAGGAAGGATTGAAAAGCAAATCTACCCGAATACTCCACTGTGTTTGAAGAGCTTTGGCGGAAGGTGTCGATAAATAAAAAATACTATTCGGTGTCGTGCTGTTGCTCTGGAGTTGCAGACCAGGTGAAATGGTCCAGGCAGCCGTGTCACCCGTCCAGCTGGGATGACTCGTGAAATTGCTGTCCGAAAAGGTTTCCGCCAGTTGGGCATCGGCTGGCAAAGCAATCCACAATAGCAACAGAAGATAAATCCATTTTGTTTTCATAAAAAGGGTTTGCGTAAAAATAATATGGCTATTAGCCGAGACCATCAAATACATAGCGATTGCTGTATTTAAACAATTACAAACGATTGCAACAAAACAGACAAAGAGAATGAAAATGAAAGCATATTTTTGCTGGGATAAATTCAATCAATATGAAAGTAGCGGTTGTTGGTGCCACAGGATTGGTGGGAACAAAAATGCTGGAAGTACTCGCAGAAAGAAATTTTCCAGTAACCGAGCTTATTCCAGTAGCCTCGGAAAAGTCAGTAGGTAAATTGATTTCTTTCAAGGGTGTGGATTATCCCATTGTCAGCATGCAAGCTGCCATTGATCGAAAACCAGCTGTAGCTATTTTTTCTGCAGGCGGAACGACTTCCTTGGAGTGGGCGCCGAAATTTGCTGCCGCAGGCATTACCGTGATTGACAATTCAAGCGCCTGGCGCATGGATCCTGATAAAAAACTGGTGGTGCCCGAAGTAAATGGACATGTGTTGACAGCCGCAGATAAAATCATTGCCAATCCCAATTGTTCCACCATACAAATGGTGGTAGCGTTAAAACCATTGCACGACCGCTATCGGATCAAGCGAGTGGTGGTGAGCACCTACCAAAGTGTGACCGGCACTGGCATCAAAGCGGTGATGCAACTGATGAATGAGCGAAAAGGAATAGAAGGCGAGATGGCATACAAATACCCCATTGATTTAA
>CANGBQ010000026.1 GCA_947451985.1 Chitinophagaceae bacterium
AATTTTTAATATTCTTTTCAAGGCGCTTTTCATAAAGACAATGGCTTGACCATTGCCGATAATTGTATAAGGGGTTTAACCTTGTAAAAATACAATTTTTTGCTGTTGTGGGAGACTGAAAAGGATGCTAGGTGGCTTACGCCAACTTGATTTCCTGGTGTAAAGCCGGAATGTCCACCTCCTTGAATCCTTTTCGCAACAAGCGCTTTTGAAAGTCTAACTGCACAGGATATTCACCATGCACTATAAAAAGCTTTTTAACTTTATCTGTATCCTGACAAGAAAGGAATTGACTCAAATCGTCATAATCACCGTGCGCACTCATGCTGCGCATTTCTCCGATTTCGGCATTGACTTCATGGGGTTGACCGAAAATACTGACTTCGGCAGGCTTGCGCATGAGCCTTCCACCCAAAGAATGGGGCTCGCAATAACCGGTGAGCAAAATACTGTTGCGACTGCTTTCAATGTTATTGCTGATATGGTGCTTCACCCTTCCCGCTTCGGCCATACCACTGGCAGAAATAATCACACAGGGTGATTTGTAATAATTGAGCATCTTGGATTCGTCCACGGTTTTTACAAACTTCAATCCTTTAAAACCAAATGGATCGCTGTCACTTAACAACACCTTTCTAATTCTTTCATTAAAATATTGTGGATAGCTTTTGATGATTTGTGTGGCCTTGGTACTCAACGGACTGTCCACAAAATAGTCCAGATCTGGCAATCTTTTTTCCAATTCCAACTGGTTGAGCGAGTATAAGATTTCTTGGGTACGGCCCACGCTGAACGCAGGAATAATGAGCTTGCCTTTTTTCTTTAAACAAGTATGTTCTATCCATTTCAACAAGGCTTCTGCAGTGGGATGGTGTTCGTCGTGCAAACTGTTTCCGTAAGTAGATTCAATAATGACATAATCTGCTTGGGTAAAGGGTGCAGGAGATTTTAAAATAATATCTCTGTATCGACCTACATCGCCACTAAAAGTAATATTGGTTTGCTTGCCCTCTTCTTTGATCCGTAGGTGAACGGCAGCACTGCCGATGATGTGTCCAGCATCGGTATAGCAAAACTCAATTTGCTCATCAATGGTAAACCAGGTGTCGTATTCTACCGAAATGAATTTATCGGCGGCAGCAATGGCATCTTCTGTTGTATACAAGGGTTTCAAAAAAGGCAACCCCAGCAAGGTTCTTTTTTTGTTTTCGTACTTGATGTCATTTTCCTGAATGCCTGCAGAATCTTCCATGAGCACTTTGGCCAAATCTTTGGTGGCGGGTGTGGCGTATATATTTCCCTTGTATCCGTCTTTCACCAATTTTGGAATCAGTCCGCAGTGATCAATGTGTGCATGTGATAAAATCAGGTAGTTCACATCGGCAGGATGGAAGCCAAAATCACTGTTCAGTTCGATGGTCTCATGACCCATCCCCTGAAACATTCCACAGTCAAGCAGTATTTTTTTTCCGTTGGACAGGGTAATTAAGTGTTTGGAACCGGTAACGGTTCTGGCAGCGCCATGAAAAGCTATTTTCATAACCGAAAATTTAGGAGAAGGTACGAAACAAGGTTGAAGTATCCTATGATTGAACAGCGAGCCAGGCCATCATGCCGATTCCTTGCTCAATGGCCGCTTCATCGATATCAAAGGTAGGCGTATGCACATTGCTGGTGATGTTTTTAGCCTGGTTACCCGCCCCTAGTCTGAAAAAACAACCAGGGATCTGGTGAGAATAGAAAGCAAAGTCTTCTGCACCCATTCGAAGTTCAGTTTCAAACACCTTGTTGGCACCTGCATATTGAATGGCCAACTCTTTGGCCGCTGCAGACAATGATTCGTTGTTAAACACGAATGGATAGCCAACATCAATGGTAATATCGGCATGAGCGCCCATTGCAGTCACCAATTCTTCGGTTTGTTTTTTAATCAATTCATGTGCTTTGAATCGCCATTCTTCATTCATTGCACGAAAGGTTCCCATTAATGTAACTTCTGAAGGAATGACGTTGGTGGTGTTTCCCCCATTGATTGCCGTGATGGATAGAACCGAGGGATTGAATGGGTTGTTGTTCCTACTCACAATTTGTTGCAAGCTGATGATGAGATGGGATGCGATTAAAATAGGATCGGCCGTAAACTGAGGCGCCGCTGCATGTCCCCCTTTGCATTTGATGCTAATGTATATTTCATCCGCGCTTGCCATCACCATGCCGCCTCTGAAACTGAATGTGCCCACTTCCATACCCGGGTGCACATGCAATGCAAATATTTTTTCGGGTGCAGGATTTTCCAATACACCTTCTTTGATCAACAAACTGGCGCCACCCGGATTTTTTTCTTCGCCGGGTTGGAAAATCAGCTTCACGGTTCCCTCCCAGTTGTCCTTGGTTTCTTGTAAAATTTTGGCGGCCCCCAACAAACAAGTAGTGTGTACATCGTGTCCGCAAGCATGCATTACCCCATCGACCCTTGATTTGTAAGGCACATTATTTTCTTCCCGAATCGGCAATGCATCCATATCTGCTCTCAATGCAATGATTCTTTTTTTTGGATTTTTTCCTTCAATCAATCCCACCACCCCTGTTGTAGCTTTTACATCGAATGGAATCCCCCACTCCGTAAGCATTTTTTGAATATAGTTAGAGGTTTGGTGCTCCTGGAAACTCAATTCAGGATGGGCATGCAAATGATGTCGCACCGAGATGAATGAAGGCGCATATTGACGGGCAAGTTGTTGGATGGTGTCAAGCATAAATATCTATTGTCATTCTGCCAATGAAGGTACAAACAATATGCTGATTGGTCTACTCTTCGGTTGGAACAGCTTTCTCTGGCTTGGACTCAACCTTTTCGGGCAAAATATAAATATTGCCTGAAATCAATTTAGACTCTAGCAATTTCTTTTTCATGTCTTCAGCAGCAGCTTTTTCAATGAAATTGCCAAATTTGATTTTGATGTAGGGCGAAAGAAAGGTCATGTAGATTTTTTGTTCGGGGTATTGCTGAAGAAGGGTGGATCGAACCTGCATGGCCATTGTTCGATCGGTGGTGTTTAGCAACATCAATCGGTACCCGTCCACCATTTGTATTTTGTTGGCAAGCCCTTCATTATAGGCAGCCATTTTTTGACCCACTATTTCAATGCGTGGATCTTTGGCTATGATCAGCTTGCCGTTTTGCAATGTATCTGTTTGAAAAGACTGCGCATATCCAATACAAGAAAGGACCGACAACAACATACCTATCAAAACTCTTTTCATACCAAAAAAATTAAATGTCTTTTCCGTGGCATTGCTTGAATTTCTTGCCACTGCCGCAAGGACAAGGATCGTTTCTGCCCGTTTTGGGTTCTACTCGAACAGGCTCTTGTTTGATGGGTGAAGAAGGATCAAAATAATCTTTTTCATTGGCCCCATAACTCTGCCCTGCAGCATCTATCTCAGCTTTATTGATATTCATTCTGCTCATGTCCGTCTTTTGAGCACGGCCTTCTTTGATTTGACCTGCACGGGTCTGCTCCATGGGAATGTTGGAATGGCTCAGGAAACCTACGATCTCTTTATTTACCTCATCGTTCATTTGCTTGAAGGCACTGAAGGCTTCAATTTTATAAATCACCAAAGGATCTTTTTGCTCATATCCGGCGGTTTGAACACTGTGGCGCAAATCGTCCATGGCTCGCAGGTGCTCTTTCCATGCATCATCGATCAATGCCAACGTGATGTTTCTTTCCAACGCACTCATCAATTCGTAGCCTTTTGTTTCATTGTATTTGTCCAGGTTCACAATGGCTTGTATCGCCTTTTTTCCATCGGAAAAAGGAACCGCCACATTCTCGATGTGATTGCCCTGTTCTTTTCGAATATTTTGAATGATTGGAATCGTTTGTTCCACTATCGACTTTTTCTTTTGGGCATAATGAGCCAGCGCTTCCATGTATAATTTATCTACCACCCCAGAAAGCTCTTGAGAATTGATTTCCGATTCGGTGATGGCGGTGTCCAATCCAAAGTGCATGATCACAGACAACTTGAATTCCTCGAACTGGCCTGTTTCTTGAGCAATGGATACCAGGTTTTCGGCAACTGCATAAAACGAATTGTCCAAATCAAGTGCGAGCCTTTCTCCAAACAACGCATGGCTTCTTCTTCCGTACACCACATTCCGTTGCTTGTTCATCACATCATCATATTCGAGTAAGCGTTTGCGTATGCCAAAGTTATTTTCCTCTACTTTTTTCTGGGCACGCTCAATGCTTTTGGTAATCATGCTGTGTTGAATCACTTCGCCTTCTTTGTAGCCCATCCGATCCATCAAAGAAGCAATTCGCTCACTACCAAACATGCGCATCAAATCGTCTTCCAAGGATACAAAAAAGTTGGAGGTACCCGGATCGCCCTGTCGTCCGGCACGACCACGCAACTGCCTGTCTACCCTTCTGCTTTCGTGTCTTTCGGTACCCAATATCGCCAATCCACCAGCTTCTTTTACGCCAGGCCCCAGTTTGATATCTGTACCACGACCAGCCATATTGGTAGCGATGGTCACCGCACCGGCCAATCCTGCTTCGGCTACCACCTGCGCCTCTTTGGAGTGCTGTTTCGCATTCAATACATTGTGGGGGATATTTTTTTGCTTCAGCATTCTGCTCAGCAATTCACTCACTTCCACCGAAGTGGTGCCGACCAAGGTTGGCCTGCCTGCGTTTCGAAGCATTTCGACTTCTTCTATTACCGCTTTGTATTTTTCGCGCTTGGTTTTGTATACTTTGTCTTGTCCATCTTTTCGAATAGCCGTGACGTTGGTAGGAATCGATACCACATCCAATTTGTATATGCTCCACAACTCTGCCGCTTCGGTTTCGGCCGTACCTGTCATACCTGCCAACTTGTGGTACATACGGAAATAATTCTGCAGGGTAACCGTAGCATAGGTTTGTGTAGAGGCTTCGATTTTTACATTCTCTTTTGCTTCCAATGCCTGGTGCAATCCATCTGAATATCTTCTGCCATCCAAAATACGGCCGGTTTGTTCGTCAACGATTTTAACAGCACCATCCATCACCACATATTCCACATCTTTGTCAAACAAAGTATATGCTTTCAACAATTGCTGAATCGTATGAATTCTTTCTGCCTTTTGGGAATACTCATTGATCAATCGCTCTTTCTGTTGCATCTTGTCTGAAGTAGATTCATTGCTTTTTTCAATTTCAGAAAGTTTTGTAGCAATATCCGGCAACACAAAAAATTCGGGATCCTCTCCACTCCTCGTAATCAAAGCCAATCCGCTGTCGGTCAATTCAACTTGATTGTTTTTTTCATCGATGGCAAAAAACAATTCAGCATCCACCTTGGGCATTTCCTTTTGCTGATCGGCGATATAATAATTTTCACTCTTTTGCAACTTCACTTTCATGCCGGGCTCACTCAAAAACTTAATCAGGGCACTGTTTTTGGGTAACCCTCTGTGTGCGCGCATCAACGCCAAGCCGCCATCTTTGGGGTCGTCGTTGCCTTCAGCAATTTTTTTCTTGGCTTCAATCAAAAACTGATTCACCGCTTTTTTCTGAGCATCCACCAATTTTTCAATCCTGGGTTTTAGGTCAAAAAATTGCTGGGTATTGTCGCTGTGACCAATGGGACCACTAATAATCAATGGCGTTCTGGCATCATCAATCAACACGCTATCCACCTCATCCACCATCGCAAAATGATGCTTGCGTTGCACCATCTCATCAGGACGATGCACCATGTTGTCTCTTAAATAATCGAAACCAAATTCATTGTTGGTTCCATAAGTAATATCAGCATTGTAGGCTTTTCGACGAGCATCACTGTTGGGCTCATGCTTATCAATGCAATCCACCCGCAGACCCAGCCATTCGAAAATGGTTCCATTCCATTCACTATCTCTTCGTGCCAGGTAATCATTCACTGTTACAATGTGCACCCCTTCTCCGGCCAAAGCATTTAAATAAGCAGGCAGGGTACTCACCAGCGTCTTACCCTCTCCTGTGGCCATTTCTGAAATTTTGCCAGAATGCAATACAGCACCACCAATCAACTGAACATCATAATGAACCATGTTCCAATTGACCGTGTTTCCTGCGGCGTTCCAAGAATTTTTGTAGATAGCGGTATTTCCCTGAATGGTGATATGATCTTTCTTGGCAGACAGCTCACGATCTAAATCGGTAGCAATGGCCTCGATTTGACTGTTTTCCTTGAAACGACGGCTGGTCTCTTTCACAACCGCAAACGCTTCGGGTAGCAATTCTTGAAGGATCACTTCAATTTGCTCATCTCGCTGCTTTTTAAGGGAATCGATTTCTTTGTACACCTCATCTCTGCCTGTAATGTCTTCTGCAGGCAAGGATTCGGCCAAGTTTTTCTTTTCTACAATGACCGCATCGATCGAAGCAAGGTGCTGCTGGATGCGTTCCCTGAATTCCTGGGTTTTGGCCCTGAGTTGATCGTTTGAAAGGGTTTGATATGCCGAGAAAAATTGATTGATTTTTTCAATCTGAGGCATGATCTTTTTGACATCCTTTTCACTTTTACTTCCGCCAAATAGTTTTGATATGATTCCTAACATATAATCAACTTAAATTCAATTGAATAATACTTACTGACAAATACAATGCTATACAGCCTTTTTCGCCATATTGACAGCCCGCAAAGGTAAAGGAAGTTTTGGGGGGAATTGCATATTTCTGCCAATTATCCTGTTAAAAATCTGCCCAAATGCCCAATTCGCCAAGAGGGTTCGAATCAAGGGGTTTGAGGGGCTACTCGAGTGCATAAATTATGCAAAAAAATGCCCTTGATTTACTAGGGTTTTCTCTTACCTTCGCAGCCGAAATAGGTAGGGCTAAAGCCCCCCATTTCAACGATATAGAACCAAACAATCATTTGTATGAGCGGCGCTTTAAAAGAAGTAAGAAACAGAATCAAAAGTGTACAAAGTACTCAACAGATCACCAAAGCCATGAAAATGGTGAGTGCGGCGAAGTTGAGAAGGGCGCAAGATGCCATTACCCAAATGAGGCCATACGCTCAGAAGCTTCAAGAAATGCTGAGTAATATTGTCAGCAGCAGCGAAGGAGAAGTATCAATGGACCTGGCCACCGTAAGACCAATTGAAAAGGTGTTAATTATTGTGGTTACAAGCGACCGTGGGCTTTGCGGAGGATACAACAGCAATCTTATCAAATTAACCAAGCAAACCATTCAAACCAAATACGCCCATCAACAAAACAAAGGCAATGTACAGGTATTGCCCATTGGCAAGAAGGGATACGAGCATTTTACCAAAAATGGCTTTTCGGTAGTCAATGCTTACTGGGATATTTTTGCTGATTTGCGCTTTGAAAGGGTGCAAGCGGCAGCCAAATATGCAATGGACGCGTTTGCGGCCAAAGAGATTGATGCAGTTGAAATTATTTACAGTGAATTTAAAAATGCGGCTTCTCAATTGTTCATTGCAGAACCTTTTCTCCCTGTGCAGAAAGTGGCCGACAATGGAAGCAAGAAAAAAGCTGATTTTATTTTTGAGCCCAGTCAGTCAGTGCTGATTGCCGAGTTGATGCCTAAAATTTTGAACACTCAATTATACAAAGCCGTGCTTGATGCGAATGCCAGCGAACACGGTGCCCGTATGACGGCCATGGACAAAGCGAGTGACAACGCGAACGAACTATTAAAATCGCTCAAAATCAGCTACAACAGAGCTCGCCAGGCAGCTATCACTACCGAACTGACCGAAATTGTGAGTGGCGCTGCTGCTTTGCAAGGATAATACAGGCTGTTTTCCCTTGCTTCAAATGGAATGAATGTTTTCAATTCCTTTGTGGCTAGAAAAATGAACCATAACATTAAAATGAACCCATGGAAGTTTCTGAAATCATACCACATATTGAAGCGTTGATATTTGCCAGTGAGAAACCTTTGACGTCGGCAGAGGTGAATGAATTGGTCAATAGCGCCCTCGGATTCATTGAAGACCGGGCGAGCATGGAGCAAACAGATGCGGCCATCAATGGCATCAAAGAAAAATACGATCAAGAATTTTACGCATTTGAATTGAAACAAAGCGGAGGCGGTTGGCAGTTTTTGACCAAACCTCAGTTCCACAAAACAGTGGCCTTACTCAATGGCGATAAGTTTCTAAAACGATTGTCTGCCGCTTCCATGGAAACGCTTGCCATCATTGCTTACAAACAGCCCATCACCAAAAGTGAAATTGAAGCGATCAGAGGTGTCAACTGCGATTATGCGGTGCAAAAACTTCTGGAAAAAGAACTCATCATTATCTCTGGTAGAAATGAAGAGGCAGTAGGAAAGCCTTTGATATATGCCACTTCTAGGTCTTTTATGGATTATTTTGGCATCAATACAGCAGAAGATTTGCCTAAAATCAATGAAGTATTGATGGAAGAATTGGTAAAGGCAACTGTTGTGAGTGACGCAATGGCCGAAACAGACAATGAGGAAGAAGCACTTGCGCCATCAACAGAAGACAATGCCGAAGAAGATACTGCTCCCAACGCAGAAAACGAAATCTCCAACGATACAGACGTATAGTATATGACATTCGATCAAACAAAGAGGCATAGAAATGCCTCTTTTATTTTTTAACGCCTGTAGTTTTGATTCGATATGACGGACCCCTCTCAAAAATTGCTTGAATTACTGCACCATCCCCTCAAAAGCAGGCTGTATTTGCTCTGGAAGATTCCCAGTGCTTTTTTTAGCGGGGTGCGCATGGAATATGCAGATGAAACAAAAGCAATGGTAAGTATACCCTACAGATGGTTTAGCTCCAATCCTTTTAACAGTATATATTTTGCTTGTTTATCGATGGCTGCAGAACTTTCTACCGGGATCCTAGCCATGCTTCCATTGTACGAGCAAACACCAGCCCTGTCTATGCTGATTACCAAAACTGAAGGTCAATTTCATAAAAAGGCAAAGGGATTGGTGACGTTCACCTGCGAAGATGGCTTGATCATTAAACAATGTGTCAAAGAAGCTATGACGTCGGGAAAAACAACGAGTATTGCTGCCCGCTCCATTGGAAAAGATGCAGCCGGCAATGTAGTAGCTACTTTTGTCTTTACCTGGTCTTTTAGAATCAAATAAATGAGCTGAATCAATTATAAGTATTGAGTGTCACTATTTAGTAAATTGCAATCTTTACGTACAAGCGTAAATCATCACTGAAGCTTTACACATTATGTCAAAACAACTTCGCAAACAAGAGGCATTGGAATACCATGCCAAAGGAAGGCCTGGAAAGATTGAAGTCATTCCTTCTAAAGAAGCTAAAACACAAAGAGATTTGTCACTGGCTTATTCGCCAGGAGTAGCAGAACCCTGTTTGGAAATTGCAGCCAATCCGGATGATGTTTATAAATATACCGCCAAAGGGAATTTGGTGGGGGTGATTAGCAATGGATCCGCCGTGTTGGGCTTGGGCAATATTGGCGCCGCCGCGGGAAAGCCGGTGATGGAAGGCAAAGGCGTGTTGTTTAAAATATTTGCAGACATCGATGTGTTTGATATTGAAATCAATGAAAGTGATCCTGAAAAATTTGTTCAGATTGTAAAATCCCTGGAGCCCACTTTCGGCGGAATCAATTTGGAGGACATCAAAGCTCCTGAATGTTTTTACATTGAAAAAGAATTAAAAGCTCAATGCAACATTCCAGTCATGCACGATGACCAGCATGGCACGGCCATTATTTCTGCTGCCGCCTTGTTGAATGCATTGGATATTCAAAAAAAGAAAATCGATCGGGTTCGTTTTGTCGTTAATGGCGCCGGTGCTGCTGCGATGGCTTGTATGCAACTCTATGTGTCGCTGGGTGCGAAGCCCTCCAATTTTATGGTGTTTGATCGAAAAGGTATTTTATACAAAGGCAGACCCGATGTAGAAGAATTGAAGCAGCCTTTTTGTACAGATGTTAAATACAAAGACTACACCCTGGATAAAGCCATGAGGGAAGCTGATGTGTTTGTTGGATTGAGTGTTGGAAATGTGGTGACTCCTGATATGGTGAAAGCCATGGCCAAAAACCCTATTGTGTTTGCGATGGCCAATCCCGATCCTGAAATCACCTACGATGCCGCTATTGCTGCCAGAAAAGATTTGATCATGGCGACAGGCAGAAGCGATTTTCCCAATCAAGTGAACAACGTGCTGGGATTCCCCTATATCTTTCGCGGTGCATTGGATGTTCGGGCCAAGCAAATCAACGAAGCCATGAAACTGGCAGCGGTAAAAGCATTGGCAGAATTGGCTAAATCGCCGGTGCCCGATATTGTAAACCTGGCCTACAATGAAAAAACCATTTCATTTGGCCCCAATTACATTATTCCCAAACCACTGGATCCTAGATTGCTTTCGGCTGTTGCCCCGGCAGTAGCCAAAGCCGCCATGGAAAGTGGAGTGGCACGCATCAATATCAATGATTGGGACGCCTATACCATTGAATTGAACAAGCGATTGGGCCTGGACAATCAACTCAGCAGGGTGCTGGGCAACAAAGCCAGAAGAGACCCCAAACGAGTGGTATTTGCAGATGCGGAAAATGCTAAAATTCTCAAAGCTGCCCAACTCATTCAAGATGAAAAAATCGGCTACCCTATTCTGCTGGGAGATGAGAAAAAAATCAAACAAATTGCCCTTGACAATTCAGTGGACATAGAAGAGATGCCCATCATCAATCCGAAAGATGACGAACTAGAGGATATGAGAAAGGAATTTGGCGATATCTTTTTTGAAAAAAGAAAACGCAAAGGGGTGAATCGTTATGAGGCATATAAAGCCATGAAGGAAAGAAACCATTTTGGATGCATGATGGTTGAAACCGGAGAGGCAGATTGTATGATCAGTGGCTTGAGCAGAAACTATCCAGACACCATCCGTCCTGCCATTCAAATCATTGGTACTGAAGATGGCGTAAAGAAAATTGCAGGCATGTACCTGCTGTTTACCAAAAGAGGCCCTCTGTTCCTGGCCGATACGACCGTCAATTTCAATCCTACTGCCGAAGAGCTTGCTGAGATTACCATGTTGGTGGCAAAAGAAGTGAAACAATTCAACATTGTACCAAGAATTGCAATGTTGTCGTATTCTAATTTTGGCAGCAGCAATTCTCCAGAAGCCAATTTGGTGGGAAGGGCCAGGGAAATTGTCAAACAAAAAGATCCCAGCTTGATTTGCGATGGAGAGATCCAAGGCATCTTGGCGTTTAACAAAGAAATTTTAAAAGAAAATTATCCGTTTACTGAATTGGTGAACGGCGAAGTCAACACCCTCATTTTCCCGAACCTGGCTGCGGGTAATACCGCCTACAACTTATTGCAGGAAGTGGGCGGTGCTGATAGCATTGGCCCTATCTTGCTCGGACTGAAAAAACCTGTCCATGTGTTGCAACTAGGCAGTTCTATTCGTTCTATTTACAATATGGTGGTGATCGCCGTAGTGGATGCACAGTTTAAAAGCAAAACCAATACACAAGAAGCCATCAAAAAAAGCAGGTGGTGGAAACGAAAAAATAAATAAATCCTGTAATTAGAGTATTTTAACAGGATCAACCCAAGCGAATGAAATTTTTTAACCATTTTGGCAAGTATATCTTGATGCTCAAGGGCATGCTGAGCAAGCCGGAAAATACCAAGTTGTATTGGAAGGAACTCATGCATCAATGTGCTGAAATTGGTATTGGCTCTTTGGGTATTGTGGCCATCATCTCAATTTTCATGGGGGCCGTGAGTGCTTTGCAAACAGCCTATCAAATCACGAGCCCGCTCATTTCTAAAATGGTTATCCCTCAAATTATTCGTGATACAGTTATCTTGGAATTTGCACCCACCTTGATTTGTGTGGTATTAGCGGGCGTAGTGGGAAGCAAAATCGCGAGTGAATTGGGCAACATGCGCGTAAGCGAACAGATTGATGCATTGGAAATCATGGGCATCAACACCAAAACCTATTTGATTCTTCCTAAAATCGTTGCCGCCATCATTATGATTCCTATGTTGGTAATCATTGCTATGGTATTGGGGATTTATGGTGGTCGATTAACGGTGGGCGCTTCGGGCATCATTTCTACCGACACCTACGACAGGGGGCTCATGGAGCAATTCACCCCCTACAATGTTTTTTTTGCGATGATGAAAGCCTATACTTTCGCTTTTATCATCAGTTCAATCCCCGCTTACTTTGGATATTATGTAAAAGGCGGTTCATTGGAAATTGGTAAAAACAGCACCACTTCAGTAGTGGTGAGTTGCATTGTGGTATTGATTGCAGATTATATTTTGGCCGCGCTGCTTTTGTAATGAATGACTGACTATGATTGAATTCAAAAATATTTCAAAAAAATTTGGAGACAAAGTGGTACTGGACGATGTCAGCCATCAGATGCTGACCAGTAAAACCAATTTAATCATCGGTTCTAGCGGAAGCGGAAAAACCGTCCTACAAAAATGCCTGGTGGGTTTGTTCGAACCCGATGAAGGCATGATCATCTATGACGGAAAGGATTTTACCCATATGAATGAAGATGAGCGAAAATTGCTGCGACAACAAATTGGCATGCTTTTTCAGGGATCCGCCTTGTTTGACAGCATGACCGTAGAAGACAATATCAAGTTCCCGCTCGATATGTTTACCAAAGATTCTACCCCTGCAAAGCTTAAAAGAGTGAATGAAGTATTGGAAAGAGTGAACCTGGTGGGCAGCAATAAAAAATTTCCTTCTGAAATCAGTGGAGGAATGAAAAAAAGAGTGGGCATTGCTAGAGCCATTGTATTGAATCCGAAATTTCTTTTCTGCGACGAGCCGAATTCCGGTTTGGACCCTCAAACATCTATGTTGATTGATAAACTGATTTATGACATCACGCATGAATTCAAGATGACAACCATTATCAATACCCACGACATGAACAGCGTGATGGAAATCGGTGATAATATATTGTACCTGAAAGACGGCAAAAAAGAGTGGACAGGCAATAGCAAGGACATTATCTTCTCGGACAACAAAAACCTTAATGAATTTATTTTTGCCTCAGAATTTTTGCAAGATGCCAAGCACATGCGCATGCTGGAAGCAGGTAAAAAAGCATAGGGAAATTGCTGCATTAGAATCCGCCAATCCCCTATCTTTGCGCAACATTTTACCTCTTCACATTTATTATAATTGATGATATGTCAGTATTAGTCAACAAACAGTCCAAAATTATTGTACAGGGATTTACCGGCTCGGAAGGAACCTTCCATGCTACCCAGATGATCGAATACGGAACCAATGTAGTAGGTGGTGTTACGCCTGGTAAAGGAGGCTCAACACACTTAGACAAACCTGTTTTCAATACTGTGGCTGATGCAGTCAAAGCAACAGGTGCTGATGTGAGCATCATCTTCGTGCCCCCTGCTTTTGCAGCCGATGCGATTATGGAAGCGGCAGATGCAGGTATCAAACTAGCGGTTTGTATCACCGAAGGCATTCCCGTGCAGGACATGGTAAAAGCCAAAAATTATCTTGCAGGCAGCCCAACCAGACTCGTAGGGCCCAACTGTCCCGGTGTCATCACTGCAGAAGAATGCAAAGTGGGCATCATGCCTGGTTTTATATTTAAAAAAGGCCGCATCGGCATTGTGTCTAAATCCGGAACGCTTACCTATGAAGCAGCTGATCAGGTTGCCAAGGCAGGCTTGGGTATTTCTACCGCCATCGGTATTGGTGGAGACCCCATCATTGGTACCACTACCAAGGAAGCCGTTGAATTATTGATGAACGATCCTGAAACCGATGCCATTGTAATGATTGGTGAAATTGGTGGCGGCATGGAAGCAGAAGCGGCCAAATACATTCAGTCTACCGGCAACAAAAAACCGGTGGTCGGTTTTATCGCCGGACAAACAGCTCCTCCCGGCAGAAGAATGGGCCATGCAGGCGCCATTGTAGGAGGCGCAGATGATACCGCTGCAGCCAAAATGAAAATCATGGACGAATGCGGTATTCATGTGGTAGCGAGCCCTGCAGACATAGGTGTTACCATGGTAGCTGCCCTGAAAAAATAATTACCCATCATTATTTAATACACTGAAGCGTTGAGAAATTTCTTAACGCTTTATTTTTTATGCCAATCCGAACTATCTTTATTGCAAAGTAGAATTGAAATGAAAAATGACCCCATCTATAGCATTCCGCTTCGCTTTCGCAAAATGGAGAATCTTCACATCGTATTTTGGTTGTTCAAGGATATATCCTGGTGCATGATATGGAAACCTTTGGGCATTGCCATGATTGTACCTACACTTTTTATATCTATATTGATTGCCTGGCAAACACGTCACTTGATGAGTGAATGGTGTCACAATTTGGCCATTGTTTGCTGGATTACAGCGAATAGCTACTGGATGATCAGCGAATTTTTTCTGTTTGATTCCCTGCCATTTTTCTATGGCTACACTTATAAGCATTTGGCCATCATCCCCTTTATAGCGGGTATAGGATTGCTTGCCTATTATTATGCCTTTTGGAAACCCAGACACCACGAGGAATTGGAAACGATGTAAACCTGCCTTTTTCGAGGTTGCCGATTGGCGTATATTTGCATACCGTAACAGATGGGTCCGGATAATTAGGACCCTCTATTGTTCATGATTAGTATTAAAATAATGTTCAGAACACATACTTGTGGGGAATTAAGATTATCCGATGTCAACCAGACGACCACTTTGGCCGGATGGGTACAAACCGTTCGGAAATTTGGCAGTATCACTTTTGTCGATTTAAGAGACCGATATGGCATCACTCAATTGTTGTTTGCTGAAAACTTAAACGAACAACTCGATGCCAATCCATTGGGAAGAGAATTCGTTTTGCAAGTAACAGGTACTGTCAATGAAAGAAGTAATAAAAACAGTCAAATCCCTACTGGAGATGTTGAAATATTGGTTGCTTCATTTACCATCTTAAATAAGTCTATCACTCCACCCTTTACCATCCAGGATGATACCGATGGCGGGGACGACCTTAGAATGAAATACCGGTTTTTAGACTTGAGGAGACAAGCGGTTAAAAAAAACCTGGAATTGAGGTATGCAGTAGGAAGAAGCGCCCGGAATTATTTACATGAGAAACAATTCATGGATATTGAAACGCCTTTCTTAATTAAATCCACTCCAGAGGGCGCACGTGACTTTGTAGTGCCTAGCCGCATGAACCCTGGACAGTTTTATGCATTGCCCCAATCCCCACAAACCTTCAAGCAATTGCTGATGGTAAGCGGATACGACCGATATTATCAGATTGTGAAATGTTTCAGGGACGAAGATCTTCGAGCAGACAGACAACCCGAGTTTACCCAGATTGACTGCGAAATGTGTTTTGTAGAACAAGAGGACATCCTGCAAATGTTTGAAGGATTGATCAAACGCATTTTCAAAGACGTTAAAAACATAGATTACACTGAATCGGTGGCCAGAATGACCTGGGAACAAGCCATGTGGATGTATGGAAATGACAAACCGGATATTCGATTTGACATGCAGCTGTGTAATTTGAAATTTCCTGCCCACAGTTTCCCCCATCAAACCGATCTTTCTTCACTGATTAATGGGGTGGATTTTAAAGTGTTTGATGAAGCAGAAACAGTGATTGCCATTGCTGCTCCCGGATGCAGCGAATTTACCAGAAAGCAAACAGACGAGCTGACCGAATGGGTAAAACGTCCGCAGATTGGAATGAAGGGATTGGTGTATATTAAATACAATACAGACGGAACCCTCAAGAGCAGTATTGATAAATTCTACAATGAGGAAAAATTAAAAGCCATCGCTCAGGCGGTGAAAGCCGTTCCCGGCGATTTAATATTGATACTAGCCGGCGCCGAAGAAAGAACCAGAAAAGCGACCAGTGAACTGCGCCTGCATCTTGGTCAGCAATTAGGGCTTAGAAAAACAGATGAGTTCAAACTATTGTGGGTATTGGATTTTCCTTTGTTTGAATATGCTGAAGAGGACAACCGCTGGGTAGCCAGACATCATCCTTTTACAGCGCCCAAGCCATCTGATATTCAAACCATGATTGATAACAATCCTGTCATTGAATCTGCAGCAGATTATTTAAAACATCCCTACGCCAACATCAAAGCCAATGCCTATGATATGGTATTGAATGGCAATGAAATTGGTGGCGGAAGCATTCGGATTTATCAAAAAGAATTGCAACAAAAAATGTTTGCAGCCTTGGGAATGGATGAAGCAGAACAACAACACAAGTTTGGATTTTTGTTGGGCGCTTTTGAATATGGCGCACCCCCACACGGAGGCATCGCTTTCGGCTTTGACAGACTTTGTTCCATTCTGGGTGGCAGCGAAAGCATCCGTGATTTCATTGCCTTCCCCAAAAACAATAGCGGCCGAGATGTAATGATCGACGCACCTGCAACCATAGACGACAAACAATTTGAAGAATTACAGATCAAATTGAATTTAAAATAATACTTCACTAAGCGCTGTCACATTGCAGCGCTTTATTTTATTTTGTTTGATGAATCTCCACTGGACTTATAAACCATTTGCTGAACTCAGCACAGAAGAATTGTATCAGATCTTGCATCTGAGAAGCAAAGTGTTTGTGGTAGAACAGAACTGTGTATACCTCGATATGGACAACAAAGATCCGTTTTGTTGGCACTTCTGCGGTTGGGACAACCAGAC
>CANGBQ010000027.1 GCA_947451985.1 Chitinophagaceae bacterium
ACAACTATTGGCCCATTACAATGAATGGTGTATCAGGTACAGTTACCGCTGTTGGGAAGTATACTGATCCTACCGACATTACAGGCACCGAGGCTAATTTGAAAGGATTCTTTTACAATGGCAGCAATTGGGTGTCCAGCAATGGCACCAATGATGCCTTGCTTAATTTGGTGGGTGTCCCTGTAACGGGCGCCGGGGGAGATTTGTACGGAATGGATTTTGCAATTGTACCGGTTAAGTTTTCATTTTTCAATGCCATCCAACAACAAAAGGATGCATGGTTGAATTGGGGACTGCAGTCTATCAATGCCAATACAAGTTATTTTTCCATCGAAAGAAGTGTCAACGGAACTGATTTCAGCAGCATCGGAAGGGTGCCGGTGAATCAAAATCAGGTGCTGTCTGCCTATCAATTTACTGATGCCTCCATCTTTGCACAACCAAGCCTTACCCAGGTATATTATCAGATCAAAGAAGTAGACATCGACGGACAATCCGTTTCTTCTGAAATCAAAAAGCTTTCTGCCAATACCCAAACCGTCAGGGTACAAGTGTATCCCAATCCAACGGTTGAATTCGCAAATGTTTTGTTTGATTTGATGACCGAGGGAAATGTCTCGGTTGCCATCATTGATTTTCAGGGTAAAACGGTTCAGTCTTTTCATTACCATGGTAATGACGGAGTCAATATGCTGCACCTGAATATGCATCATTTGAGCAAAGGCAATTATACCATTCTAATCATTCATCATGACCAGCAGGAGACGGCTTCTATTATCAAAATGTAAAAAAAAGTATACGAGCGTGAAGAAATTACCATTCACGTTTCGAAACATAGGAATCTTCCTGATTCTCCTGTTAGGCAATATTTTTACAACAATTGCCCAGGACAATGGCATCATCCTCGGAAGGCCAACGGATACTTCTATCACTGCCAGTGTGATGTTCAGAAACGTCAGTGAGTATTATCTGGAATATGGTACGCAATCCGGTATCTATACTGCCAATACGGCTACCTATACAAGTGTGGCAGATGTGCCCGATGAAATTGATTTGCGCAATTTGACACCTGATACTCGGTATTATTACCGCATGCGCTACCGATTGGTGGGAGCACCTTCTTTCTCCAGTACCAATGAATTCAATTTTACTACTCAAAGGCCACCGGGCAGCCGATATTGTTTTACCATCGAAACAGATGAGCATCTGTATGACAAGAAAGGCATCTTGAGTATGTACAATGTCACCCTTGCCAATCAAGCCAAGGACAAACCTGATTTCATGTTTTCGCTGGGAGATATTTTTGGAGATGACCACACCGCCACTACCATTTCCGATTACGAGTTGGATACCTTGCATCGATATTATCGACCGATTCTTGGGCAGATTTGTCATTCCATTCCATTCTTTATTGGATTGGGCAACCATGAAGGCGAAAAGAAATACTGGTTTACACGTCCGGCACCTGCCAGAAATATGGGCGTTCCAGCTACCATTGCCCGTAAAAAATATTACCCCAATCCATTTCCCAATACTTTTTACACGGGTAACACCACTGCAGAGGGCAATGGGATGGGATTGCCTGAAAATTATTATGCATTTACCTGGGGCGATGCCTTGTATGTGGTGTTGGATGTTTACCGAGACAATACCATTACCACAGATGCAGAAAAGCCCCAAAATTGGAATTGGACCTTAGGGCTTACGCAGTATTTGTGGCTGAAAAATACCTTGCAGAACAGCCACGCTAAATTTAAGTTTGTGTTCTGTCACCACACGCGCGCAGAGCTCAGGGGCGGCGCGTTAACAGCCATTCAAAATGAATGGGGTGGGTATTCCAGCGCCACCGGATTGGTTGGAGGCAATTACCAGTTTGATGTGGAAAGACCGGCTGCCCAAGGTTGGACAAAGCCCATTCATCAATTGTTTAGAGACTATGGCGTGAATATATTTTTCCAAGGGCATGACCATACATTTGCTCATGAAGTATTGGACAGTATTACCTATCAATCCTTGCCCATGCCCAGTGATTCAACTTACAATATTTGGCAGGCCAATGCCAGTGCTTATCTGACCGATGTGTATGGAGGCACTGGGCATGTAAGGGTCACCGTTACCCCTGGGTATACAAAAGTAGATTATGTGCAGGCTTACCTGCCCGCTGATACCTTGAGCGGTCTCAACCACAATGGTCAAGTGCCATTTTATTATTACATACGCGCGAAGGATTCCTACACTTTTATAGGCAACGGAAACTGGTCCGATGCAAACAATTGGGTTGAAAAAACAATTCCGCCTGCCAATTTACCTGCCGGATATACCATCTATATCGAACCGGTGGATGGTGGTGAATGTGTGCTGAATGTGACACAGAATATTTTGACAGGAGCCAAAATAGAAATTAATTCAAATAAAAAGTTTGTCGTACCGGGTACTTTGAATATTCAACAATAGATGAAAAAATATTTTGCCTTCCTTGTCCTATATGTAAGCTGTATAGTTGTTGCTGATGCTCAATCATATTCAGAAATTTTAGGAAGACCTACGGATACCAGTATCACCATCAGTGTGATGTTTGACCAGGACATGGACGTTTACTGGGAATATGGAACCACTTCAGGGGTTTATACATCCACCACGCCTGTATATGCTTTGCTGGATAGCATTCCGTTGGAAGCTGACTTTACCCAGCTCACCACCAATACCAAGTATTATTATCGAACCCGCTACCGGCTTGCCAATACCGCTACGGTGTTCAGTGCGGGGACGGAGCATACCTTCCATACCCAACGCCCACCCGGCAGCTCATTCTCTTTTGCGGTAGAGGCCGACCCGCATTTGGATACAAACTGTATTTTTTCTACGTTGACAATGACCATGCAAAACATGCTGGCTAAAAATGTAGACTTCATGGTTGATTTGGGTGATAATTTTTTGTCGGAGAAATATGTGTTTCAAACAGGTACCCAGCAATACATTCCCCATTACCAGGATACCATCAAGAAGCGAACCGTACTGTACCGTTCTTATTTTGGCACAGCAGCTCATTCGGCTCCATTGTTTCTCACCATTGGCAATCATGAGGGAGAATTGGGCTGGAAGCTGAACGGAACAGATAGTTCCATGCCCGTACTGGCTGCCAATCTCCGAAAGTTGTATTATCCCAATCCTTCACCTAATGGTTTTTATACCGGAAATGATTCTGCCGAAACTTTTGTAGGATTAAGAGAAGACTATTATGCCTGGCATTGGGGAGATGCTTTGTTTATTGTAATCGATCCGTATTGGTTTACCAAAATTTCAAAGAGAGCCGGTTGGGGCTGGACGCTGGGCAGCCGTCAATTCAATTGGTTTAAAAATACCATTAGAAATAGCACTGCCAAATACAAATTCGTTTTCTGTCATCAATTGGTCGGGGGCAATGGCAGTGATGCAAGGGGCGGTACGGAGTATGCTGATTTGTTTGAGAACGGAGGCCGCAGTTCTGATTCCACCTGGGATTTCGATTCTGCCCGTATCCATTGGGAAGAGCCTTTACATGCCTTAATGATCGAAAACAAAACATCTATTTATTTTCACGGACACGATCATTGTTACGCCAAACAAGACAAAGATGGGCTGGTGTATTTGGAAGTGCCACAGCCGGCCGCGAAAAACATCAATACATTCACCGGTTCTACTCCTGGATACGATTATACACATGGCACTTTGCGGCCCAGCAGGGGGTATATCTTGGTGAATGTTTCCAGTGACAGTGTGAAGGTTGATTATGTCAAAACCTATCTGCCCAGTGAGGAAAATGGTACCCGACATAACCTTGATATTGATACCAGTTTCGTCATCAAAGATCCGGGTGTGCAGCCCAGTGTCACCTATACGTTTACCGGTGATGGCAATTGGGACATTCCAAGTAACTGGATCAGCAACCAGATTCCTCCCGCGGTCTTGCCCGCAGGCAGTAGCATCATCATTGATCCTATTCCCGGTGGCACCTGTCTGCTCAATACCACGCAAGTGATTGCAACGGGCGCCACCATTACCATCAAGTCCGGTAAGTTGCTGCAGGCACCCGGCTCTGTTTTGAAACATTAAATACAACATCCTTCTATGAAAAAACTACTTGCCGCTTTCTTTTGTATGCTGCTTGCATCGCAGCCCTTTGCCCATGACATTGACTATGGTAAAATAATATTGAAAGAATGGAGTATTGTCAGTCAGAATAAAATCATCAAAGGGTCCTTTTCTTTTTACAAAAACGGCGAGGTATATATTGAAGATGAGCAGAACGCATTGGTTCATGTTCCACTCCGACAGTTATCTGCAAATGACCAACAATATGTCAGCAATCGAATCGCTAAAATAGATGCACTCAATCAATTGCTGACTAACAACGCTTCGACCCATCAAGGGATGGGTAGGCATGTAACCTATTTGGCCTGGGCTTTGTGTATTTTCTTGCTGGGATTTGGGTTGCTTTTACTCAAAGGATTCAGTCCAATCAACAGAAAACAACTCAGTCCAGTGTTCTTTGTTTGCTTGGGAGCCTTGGTGTATGGCTTTACCGACAAAGACATTCAGCAACATTTGCTCACTACCACCGATCCTGCTTTTGTGGATTCGGCCTTCACACCCTTCAAACCCAATGTGTACACCAGTTGGGACAATAATTATTTTTATGTGGAATCAAAGGGTATTCCCACCACCCACGAAATGATGGCAGGTATTGTGTCCTGGCAGCAACAAGT
Organism: Chitinophagaceae bacterium; assembly: GCA_947451985.1. Lineage (GTDB taxonomy): Bacteria > Bacteroidota > Bacteroidia > Chitinophagales > Chitinophagaceae > Ferruginibacter. The sequence goes on from CANGBQ010000027.1 coordinate 4,746, forward strand.
GCCCATCCCGCAATGTTATACCATTGCTAACAACAACAATATGTGGAGCATTCCACTGAATCCGGTGATGGCGACCACGCCGGTTCCAGTGAATCAATTTCATTTTTTAAGGGGTGCTGTTGCCCTTGCCGTAAATGGTGTGCCTATTTTCAATCCTTACACCAACACAGGGGTGGATGCCTTTCTGGATGGTCAATTGGATAATTATGGCGGGCACAGTGGCCGCGCTGATGATTACCATTACCACATTGCTCCTTTGCATCTCTATGGCCAAACGGCTGCTACTTTGCCGATTGCATTTGCATTGGATGGGTTCGCTGTGTATGGAACCGTGGAGCCAGATGGAACACCCATGACAACATTGGATGCCAATCATGGACACATGGGCACCAATGGCAGGTATCATTACCATGGAACCGCCGCTGCACCCTATATGATTGGCAATATGATGGGTGCTGTAACGGAGGATGCCACCATGCAAATCATTCCCCAGGCGGCTGCGCGTCCGGTTAGACCCTCTCTGACACCTTTGGTAGGGGCTGTGATCACGGCCTGTCAGCCCAATGCGACCAATAATGGATACGACCTTACGTACACCAGGTCCGGACAAACCAATCATGTCAATTACGATTGGGTGGATCAAACCAGTACAACTAGTAAGTATACTTTTCACTTTATCACACCACCCACTTCTGGTGATTCCATTTACACTGGTTTTTCTCAGTCTGCCTGTTCGGTCCCCACTGCTCCCACAGTAACAGGTGTCTCAAAAACCATGCTTCGCTTGCCCGATACCGGCGAAAAGACCAGCTATACGGCTACCTATGGAGAAGACGCAGATTATTTAATCAACGATCCTTATTTCATCAACAATGGAAACGGAACTACCACAGATACCATCACCGGACTGATGTGGCAACGAACCGATGGGGGTGAGATGACTTTTGAAAATGCCTTGATGTATTGCGACACACTTACTTTGGGCGGCTATACCAATTGGCGTTTGCCAAACATTCACGAAGGCTTTAGCATACTCAATCATCAAAATGCCAATCCGGCCATCAACACTACCTATTTTACAAATACGGCTGCTGATTATTGGTGGTCCAGTACCGTACAGAAAGGAGACAGCACCAAAATTTGGTGTACGAATGCAGGTGGTGGAGTGGGGAACAAGCCCAAATCGGAAACCATCAGTGCGGGCGGCGCCTTCAAATACCATGCCCGTGCCGTTAGGGATGTAACGACGCCCACTTCTGTAACGACTCATTTTACTGACAATGGAAATGGAACCATTACCGACAACCTTACCAATCTGATTTGGCAAAAAATACCTTATACCGATACATTGACTTGGGAAAATGCACTGGTGTACGCAGAAAACCTGACATTGGGTGGCATCAGCGATTGGAGACTGCCCAATATCAAAGAATTGCAATCCATCAATGATGAGAAATTAATCGCTCCTTCTTTGGATACTGCATTTTTCAAAGTGATCAGCAAAAAGAAATACTGGTCATCCACCACCTTGCCCAATCATACAACACAAGCATGGTATCTAAATGCCCAATATGGGCTTACGTCCTATGATCTGAAATCTGTTCGAAATTATGTGTTTTGTGTGAGTGGAAGTGGCGTCGGTAATTTATTGGCGTCGACCGTTCAGTTTACTGCACAGGCATCTGGCGGCAAAGCTTTGCTGAGTTGGGACAATCCCAATCAATTGAATGTACTGTCTTATCAAATTGAACGCAGCAGCAATAGTTTGAATTGGCTTCCGATTGCCAACGTGCCCGTCAACAGCAATCTTTCAATGATTCATTATTCGGCCGAAGACAAAATGCCTTTGAACGGAACCAATTATTACCGGGTGAAAATATTGTATACCAGCAACCGAATAGCCTATTCTGAAATCAAAACCCTTACGTTTCAGTCCAAGCCCTTTATGATCTTTCCCAATCCTTCAAAAGGCGTTTTCAATATTCAATTGAGCAGTGATGTTCGTCCGTCAGATATTCAATTGTTACAATTGTTTGATTTGGATGGCAGATTGATGTATACCACTTCCTCTTTTCAACATAATATTCATTTGCCTCCGTTTGCCAAGGGTACCTATTTTGTCAAAATGGTGTTGCCTTATGGTGACTTCTTTCAGAAAATAGTGTTGATTCAATAGGAGTCAGCAGTCGCTTACTTTTTTAAAGGGTACAAAAACTAGTTTTTTGTTTTTCCACCCTTCTTCTTGCCCACCATTTCATCCCTGAAATGCACGCCCCAATTCAGTAGTTCGTCCAATAGTTTGTGTAAAGACAATCCCAGAGGGGTTAAAGAATATTCTACCATGACGGGCATGCTGTCGTATAATTTTCGGCTGATGATTTTGTATTCTTCCAGTGTCTTGAGTTCCTGAGACAGCATTTTTGGGGATATATCTTGTATGTCCTTCTGAATATCTCCAAATCGTTTATTGCCGTAGGTAAGGGAAATGATGATGGGGATGCGCCATTTACCCTGGATCACTGCCAAAGCATCTCTGCTGGCGATCAGTTTGTACTGGCAAACGGTATTGTTTTTCATTTTAGTCATATGATCAATTGACCGAAAACATACTTACCAAAAGGTAATAAGTATACTTTCGTAAGTAAAATTAGCTATTTTTGTCGAATCTTAAATTTTTAAAAAATCATTATGAAAAGTTTTGCATTCAAAATGCTGTGTTTGACAGCCATGTTGTTGGATTCCATCAGCACATTTTCCCAAACAAGTAAATTATGGAAAGTGGACAATGTCCATTCATCCGTCAAGTTCTCTGTCACCCATTTGGTGATTTCTGAAGTAGAAGGAAGTTTTAAAGTATATAATGGAAGCCTTTCTACCACCAAGGATGATTTTTCGGATGCTGTCATCAATTTTTCAATCGATGTAAACAGCATTAATACCGATAACGACATGCGTGACGGACATCTAAAAGGAGACGATTTCTTCAATGCCGCTGCCTATCCAACGATGACTTTTGTCAGCACCTCATTCAAGAAAAAAGAAGGCAATAAGTATGTATTGACCGGCAACCTGACGATCAGAAATGTAACCAAAAAAATTATTTTTGATGTGAAGTACGGTGGCACCGGAAAAGATGGCTACGGCAACACCAAAGCCGGTTTTAAAGTAACTGGATCCATCAATCGTTTTGATTATGGACTGAAATGGAATGCTTTGACCGAAGCTGGTGGTGCTACTGTAGGAGCGGAGGTTTCGTTGAGCGCTAATTTGGAATTTGCGTTGAGTAAATAGTACCTAAAGTCATGAATTTTTTAATGCTAGCCTTGTCATCGTACAGGGCTAGCTTATGTCAGTTTTAACGGGAATCATTATTTACTTTTTTTTCATTCCTAAAAATATGTTAAAGGACTTTTGTTCACTTTGATGTATTCGTAATATTGCAATTGAATATGAGAATTTTCTATTTCATTGCTATTGCTTTTGCCTGTCTGGTCCCATCTTTGACCTACTCAAATATCTCTTCTCCTGCTCATTTGTCTCATCATACACCAACAGCTGTCTCTCAGGATAGCTCCAAAGTTTCGAGTTATCAATTTGACAACTTTATTTTTGATATTGACAGTGATGATGTGAATGAAAACGATGGCAATGAATTTTCATTCTACAAAAAGCCTAATAAGGTTCATGCTCTTGACTTTTTTTCAAACTCTTTTCACAAGGTCAACAGCAGATTCTCCCATCTTGATGCGTTTTCCACCCACCATGTGATTCTGTTTATTTTCTACTGCGTTTTCAGAATCTGATTTATTTTTTTACTGACTATTTCTTCTATAGCATTTGATTATCTAATGCTTTGTAAGAATGATGGGCTGACAGCAGCTTCAGGTTTACCTATTCTACATCTTCATCCGATCATTTGTAAGGTTTAATATAAATATTTATTTTTTATGAATAAAATCCTCTCTTCAGCAGCATTAATTTTATTGATTTTTTTTACTTCTTGTCAATCGGTCAAAGAAGAAAAAACAGACGATGGAAAATATGCCATCACTCATCCGGTAATAATGGACACCTCCTTTAACAAAGAATATGTTGCAGATATTCAATCTGTTCAGAATGTTGAAATCAGGGCCAAAGTAAAGGGATATATAGCAGCTATACTCGTAGATGAAGGACAGCGTGTCCATGCCGGTCAGGTTTTGTTTACCATCAGACCTAGAGAATATCAGGCAGAGTTGATGAAAGCTAAGGCAAATGTTAAAACAGCTGAGCTGGATGTGATGAATACGAAAGTATTAGCAGATAAAAATATTGTATCTCAAAATGAGCTTGCAGCTGCCAATGCTAAGTTGGATGAGGCCAATGCCGAAGAAAACCTTGCCGAATTATATGTTTCATATACGACCATTCGGGCCCCATTTGACGGCATCATAGACAGGATCAAGTTTAAACACGGGAGTTTAATTGATGAAGGAACTTTATTGACAACTATTTCTAATAATACCAGTGTTTATGCCTACTTCAATGTCTCAGAACTAGAATATTTGGATTATAAAAGCCATGTAAATGACAGCGGTTGGAATTCGGCAAAGCTATTGTTGGCAAATAATCAACTTCATAAATATCCTGGTTTTATTGAAACGATCGAAGGTGAATTTGATAACAATACTGGTACAATACCCTTTAGAGCTAAATTTCCGAATCCTGAACTGCTTTTAAAGCATGGAGAAACAGGTAAGGTGCAATTAAAGATCAACTTAAAAAATGCGCTGATTATTCCTCAAAGAGCCACGTTTGAGTTACAAGACAAAACCTATGTTTATGTGATTGATCAAAATAATAAGGTTAGTTCAAGAAATATCAATGTTAAACAAAGGCTTCCCAATATATATGTGATTGATGCGGGCCTTTCCACTAAAGACAGGATCTTATTAGAAGGCATTCAAAGCGTGAAGGAAGATGATCAAATTCAAACAGTTTTTATCGACCCGATTCAGGCTTTAGCTCAACCTTCCAAACAGTAGATTTTCATTTCTTTAAACTAAAAATATGTTTAATAAATTCATAAGTAGGCCCGTATTAGCCATTGTCATCTCAATTATCATTACCATTTTGGGCATTCTGGCTATTGTTCAGATGCCTGTTACACAATTTCCTTCCATTTCTCCCCCCAAAGTAAATATCACCGCCGATTATCCGGGAGCCAATGGCGAGTTGATGATTAAAGCTGTTGTGATTCCGCTTGAAAGAGCCATCAATGGAGTGCCTGGCATGAAATATATAGAATCCGACGCAGGGAACGATGGAGAATGCAATATTCAGGTAGTTTTTAATCTTGGTACCGATCCAAATATCGCATCCGTTAACGTTCAGAATCGGGTAGCAGCAGTGATCAATAAGCTTCCTCCCATTGTTGTCAGAGAAGGCGTGAAGATTACCCGAGAAGAATCTAACATGCTGATGTATATTAATCTTTTCAGTAAGGATTCTACACTTGACGATAACTTTATTTACAATTTTGCCGATATCAATCTGTTATCCGAGCTGAAACGAATTGATGGGGTTGGTTTTGCGGATATTTTAGGGAATAGGGAATATTCGATGCGGATCTGGCTTAAGCCTGATCGGATGCTTGCATACAAGATATCGGCTGATGAGGTGCTAAAGGCTTTAGATGAACAAAGTATAGAAGCCTCGCCTGGTAAAACGGGTGAAAGTTCAGGAAAAAATGCACAGACTTTTGAGTATGTTCTCAAATATCCAGGCAGGTTTACGACAAAGGAAGGCTACGAGAATATAATTTTACGATCCAGTACGGATGGCCAAATGCTTAGGATCAAAGATGTGGCAGATGTGGAATTTGGCAGTGCATACTACGACCTCTATTCACGGTTAAATGGAAGACCCTCTGCCGCAATAGTAATAAAACAGTCATATGGAAGCAATGCCAGTGCTGTGATTAAGAACATTAAGGAGAAAATGGCTGAAATCAAATCTTCTTCATTTCCCAAGGGAATGGACTATGAAATCAGTTATGATGTTTCAAAATTTTTAGATGCCTCCATTGAAAAAGTGATACATACTTTGGTTGAGGCATTCTTATTGGTGAGTTTGGTTGTATTCATATTTTTAGGTGATTGGCGTTCTACCCTTATACCTGCTATTGAAGTGCCTGTTTCTCTGATTGGGACCTTCTTTTTCATGCAATTTTTTGGCATTAATCTTAATTTGATTACACTTTTTGCATTGGTTTTGGCTATTGGAATTGTGGTAGATAACGCCATTGTGGTGGTAGAAGCAGTTCATGCCAAGATGGAAGAAAAAAACTTGCATCCAAAACAAGCCACTGAGGAGGCTTTATCAGAGATCAGCGGGGCTATTATAGCGATTACATTGGTGATGGCAGCCGTATTTATACCCATAGCTTTTATGACAGGACCCGTGGGTATTTTTTATAGGCAGTTTTCGGTAACGATGGCTACTTCCATTATTTTGTCAGGAGTCGTTGCGCTTACCCTTACTCCTGCATTGTGTGCTGCCATTTTAAAAAATACACATGGCCAAAAGAAACGAAAAACTTGGTTGAATCGTTTTTTAGAAGGGTTCAATCAGGCATTCAATGGAATTTTATCCAAGTATAAATCGGTACTTAACCTGATTATTAACAGAAGGGTTGTGACTTTTGTTGCGCTGGTGGTCTTTTGCATTGGCACTTGGCAGTTAAGTTCTTCCATACCATCTGGCTTTATTCCAAATGAAGATCAAGGTGTGTTTTATGCCATTATATTGACACCTCCAGGTTCCACTTTAGAAAGAACCAATGCCATCAGTATGCAGGTGCAAAAGATTGCCCAAGGCATCGATGACATCAAATCTGTTTCGAGTCTGGCGGGCTATGAAATTTTATCGGAAGGTACCGGGTCTAATGCAGGTACGTGCTTGATTAACCTCAAAAGCTGGGGTGAAAGAAAGCATTCTATGGATGAGATTATAAAAGAACTCGAAGAAAAGACAAAGGATGTAAAAGGTGCAAGCATTGAGTTCTTCCCGCCTCCCGCAGTACCAGGTTATGGTGCCGCCGGGGGATTTGAATTAAGGTTGATGGATAAGGCTGGCAGCGGCGATTATAAAAAAATGGAAACCGTGAGCAAGGATTTTGTGAAGGAACTCAACAAAAGGCCTGAACTATCCTCTGTTTTCACGTTCTATAGTGCCAGTTTTCCTCAATATATGCTAAGGGTAGACAATGACAAGGCTCAGCAAAAGGGGATTACAATCGACAATGCGATGAACACCCTTTCTACACTTATTGGCAGCAATTATGAAACCAACTTTATCAAGTATGACCGTCAGTACAAGGTTATGGTTCAAGCTTTACCACAATACAGGGCTTTGCCTGAAGACATCTTGAAGTTGTATGTTAAAAATGACAGCGGCGAAATGATACCTTTTTCTGCTTTTATGTCGATAGAAAAAGTGTATGGGTTGTCTGAAATCACCCGACACAATATGTATAATTCATCAGAAGTAAGCGGGGGTGCTGCTCCTGGGTATAGCAGTGGTACAGCGATCTCCGTAATCAATGAAGTGGCAAAAAACAAACTTCCCAGGGGTTTTGGCATTGACTGGGCAGGTATTTCCAAAGACGAAGTGGGAAGAGGCAATCAGGCCATTTACATCTTTTTGATTTGTCTGATATTTGTTTATTTGCTCCTGGCAGCACAATATGAAAGCTTTGTATTGCCTTTTCCCATTTTACTGTCTTTGCCTACAGGAATTTTCGGAGCCTTTTTGTTTCTCAAAGCATTCGGACTGGAAAATAATATTTACGCGCAAGTATCTATGGTTATGCTGATTGGGTTATTAGCCAAAAATGCCGTATTGATTGTTGAATTTGCGGTACAACGACACAAAGCGGGTGCAACGGTGATGAGAGCTGCTATAGATGGAGCGGCTGTTCGTCTTCGTCCTATTTTGATGACTTCCTTTGCGTTTATTGCTGGCTTGATTCCGCTTGTTTTTGCAACAGGTCCAGGCTCGATAGGCAATAGAACAATCGGTTCTGCAGCCGCTGGAGGTATGTTGCTGGGCACTATCAGCGGAGTATTGATTATTCCAGGACTCTATTACATATTTGCAAAAAAATCCGAAAAGCATCACCTGGTTGAAAATGAAGAAGAAAATCCTTTAACTGAAGAAATTTAAATTTATGCACTTACCAAGAAGAATCATATCGTATATACTGATATCAGTTGTATTCATTAATACTGGATGCAAGACACCCAACGCCCTTCAAGTGAACAACAATCAATTGATCCCTGGCACTTTTAATCAGAATACCGACACAAGCAATGTGGCACAAATTCAATGGAAGTCGTTTTTTAATGATTCCACTTTAATAAAATTGATTGATACAGCATTGGCAAACAACTATGAAGCACGAAAGACTTTGCAGGAAATCAATATTCATAAGAATATCCTTCAATCGAAAAAAGGAAAATTCTTTCCCTATGTTCAGGCAGGAGCTGGGTCTGCTCTGGACAAAGTTGCTCGTTACACTTCAGATGGGGCAGGCGACGCCGTCACTGAAATTACTCCGGGCAAACTGGTTCCGGATCCGCTGACTGATTTTAATATTGGTTTTCAAGCGAGTTGGGAAGCTGACATATGGGGTAAGCTCCGCAATGAAAAGAAAGCTGCTCAATCTAAATATCTGGGTAGTATTGAAGGAAGACATTTTGTGACCACCAATTTGATTGCTGAAGTTGCCAATGGTTACTATGAATTACTTTCTTTAGACAATCAATTGGATGTTATTAGGGAAACAATCAAGCTGCAAGCATATGAATTGGAAGTGGTAAAGGTTCAGAAACAAGCTTCGATGGTCAGTGAATTGGCTGTCAAGCAATTTGAAGCCCAATTGTTTCATTCGCAGGGTATGGAATCTGAATTACAGCAAGCAATCATTGAAAAGGAAAATGACATCAACTTCCTGCTAGGTAGATTTCCACAAAAGATAGATAGAAATAAATTGCTTTTCTTTACCCAGTCACTGACTCAGGTAAAATACGGCTTGCCCGCAGATTTATTAAAAAACCGTCCGGATATCAAGCGTGCTGAATGGGAATTGACTGCAAGTAAGTACGATGTAAAAGCCGCAAAAGCCGCATTCTATCCTTCTTTGGGCTTATCCAGTTTATGGGGCACTAGGTCTTTCAAAACTGCTTATTTACTGACTTTTCCGGAATCATTGATGTATTCTCTAGCAGGAGACCTTGCAGGCCCAGTGATCAATAAAAGTGCCATCAAAGCTGAATTCAAAAATGCCAATGCAGCACAAGTGGAAGCATTGTATGATTACCAACAGCTGGTTCTGAATGGATTTAAGGAGGTCTCCAATCAGATTTCAAACATCTCCAATTTGGAAAATGCATTCGGATTCAAATCCAAACAAGTTGAAAGCCTATCCCAATCCATTGATATCTCAACTGAATTATTTAAGGCTGCAAAGGCTAATTATTTAGAGGTATTAATGGCGCAAAGAGATGCCCTGGATGCTAAATTAGAATTAATCGAAACCAGACGAAATCAGTACGCTGCTATGATCAATCTTTATAAAGCATTGGGAGGGGGATGGAGATAAGATTTCACCAGCCCTATTTTTTTGATACTACCAAAATATTGTATACAATGCAGCCAGTACAGCCAACACAATCAGCATCCCCACAGTAAAGGCGCTTGAAACGCTGAACATTTTTCTGTCTATTTCCAGTCCCTTTGCCTGGATGCCTTTGCTGTGTTGAATGATACTGATAATGTACATGCCGATGACACACATCGCAAACACAAAGCCCATTCTATCAATAAATGGTATTTCATATACCCCGTTTGCATTGGTTACCGCAAAGCCACTTGAATAGAGGAAAGAAAAGTCTACAAATAGGGGCATGAATTTCAAAAGAATGGATAGGAGAAATCCTCCGATGGTGGCAAACAATGCTGCATCAGAGGTTGTTTTCTTCCAGAAAAATCCTAAAATAAACATGGCAAATACACCCGGACTGACAAAGCCAGTGTATTCTTGGATGTATTGGAATCCGCCTTTTTTATCAATGCCTAAATAGGGGGCAACCAACAAGGCCACTGCCATAGCAACCAGGATGGATATTTTTCCTGTTTTTACCAGTTTCTTTTCACTGGCATCCGGATTGATATTGGGTTTATAGATATCCAAAGTAAAAATAGTGGCGATGCTATTGGCTTTACCTGCCAATGAGGCCACAATAGCCGCTGTTAAAGCTGCAAAAGACAATCCTTTTAAACCCGTTGGAAGCAAGTTCAATAAAACAGGGTAGGCACGATCGGGATTGACGCTTCCATCTTGCAGCATTTCGGTTTGTAAGCTGCCATGTTGGTACAATACATAAGCAGCTATGCCCGGGAGCACAACGATGATGGGCATGAGTAATTTCAAGAAAGCTGCAAATAGTATTCCGCTTCTGGCTGTTGGTAAATCGGCACCAAGGGCCCGCTGGGTAATGTATTGGTTGCATCCCCAATAATTCAAATTGATAATCAACATGCCTCCGATCAAAACAGACAAGCCGGGCAGGTCGATGTAATTGGGATTCGTTTTATTAAAAATCATATGAAAATGATCATTGGCATGGGTAGTCATTAAATGGAAACCATTGAGAATACCCGACGTTCCAAATTCTTTTGAAACCAGGTTCAAAGCCAAATAAGTAGTAACCAATCCTCCTAGAATCAAAAAGAAAACCTGGATTACATCAGTAAAGCCTATCACTTTCATGCCGCCTAGTGTAATCATGACAGCAAAAACCGCCAGGAAAATCATGCAAGCCGTTATGTTCAACCCTGAGATACTACTTATGGCGAGGGCCCCCAGGTATAAAATGGAAGTAAGATTAACGAGGACATACAGCATCAGCCAAAAGACTGCCATAATCATTGCGACACGGCTATTGTATCTTTTGTAAAGGTATTGCGGCATGGTAAAAATCTTGTTTTTTAAATACACCGGCATGAAAAATACCGCAACGATGATGAGCGTGGCAGCAGCCATCCATTCGTAAGTGGCGATGGCCAGTCCCATTTTGAAACCACTGCCACTCATGCCTATAAACTGTTCTGCACTGATGTTACTGGCAATCAAAGAAGCGCCAATGGCCCACCAAGTCAAAGATCCTTCCGCCAAAAAATAATCGCTGCTATGGCTAACAGCTTTTCGCTTTTTGGTATAAATCCACCATCCGTATCCGGCAATGATGACGAAATACAACAAAAAAACAATGTAGTCTTTATTGGATAAGGTTTGCATACTTAAATGGGTTATTGATTATTGGGTTAATATAGCATTGTTCCATTGGATATTTCTACTTCGTACGGAATCAGTTCGATGCCAAATGTATGTTGATATTTATTGGCGATGGTCTGAATGATGTTTTTTTCAAAACCTTTTTTAACTAGGTTGATGGTGCATCCCCCAAATCCGCCGCCCATCATTCTGGATCCGATGATGCCTTCGGTATTTTTAGCAGTGGCTACAAGCATATCCAATTCGGGGCAACTCACTTCGTATTCACTGGACAGTCCTTCGTGCGTTTCAAACATCAATGCTCCCAGTTGATCTAATTGGTCCTGTTGCAGTGCCGTGGCAGCGTCTTTCACTCGTTGAATTTCCTTGACCACATATAGACATCGGTTGAAAATAATGTCTCCCAGCTGACCCTTCATAGACTGAATCATTTCTAGGGTACAGTCCCTGAACGTATTCACCTGTGGGAATATGCTTTTTATAATCGACATTCCTTTTTCTACTTCTTGTCTTCTCGTATTGTAACCGGATGTAAGGTGCGTATGCTTAACACGGCTGTCAAGTAACAGGATTGAGTGTTGGGTAAGATTGGC
>CANGBQ010000028.1 GCA_947451985.1 Chitinophagaceae bacterium
ATGCCATTGGTCAAATCATGTTGATTGATGCGGTTTTTTCTTTTGATAGCATCATCACAGCGGGCGGCACCGCTAAGCACCTCAGCATTATGATTGCAGCGGTTATCATCGCCATGATTATTATGTTTTTATTCAGCGCCAATATTGCGGGCTTTATCCACAAACACCCTACCCTTAAGATGCTTGCACTTTCTTTTTTGGTGATGATTGGATTGAGTTTGGTGATAGAAGGATGGGATGCAGCAGCCGCTCACCAGCTGCACTTGAAAAACTATATCTATTTTGGAATGGCTTTTTCTTTTGTTGTCGAATTACTCAATATGCTGATGCGCAAAAAAGCCAAGAAAAAAAATGTAGTGGAATTGAACGAACCCACCCTCGACTAATCATTAGTATATACTCAAGAGTGTAGCAGCTACTACACCGGCTGTTTCAGTTCTTAACCGATGGGTACCCAGCGAAAGGGGAACAAACTCATGTACTAAAGCATGCTGAATTTCTTCGGGCGTGAAATCACCCTCCGGACCAATCAATATCGCCGCATTTTGTTGTTGATGCACAGCAATGGGTTCTTCTTTAGCAGTATCATCAATACAGTGAGCGATGTATTTAGCTTGCGATGAATGCGCAGCGCAAAATGCATTGAAGGAAGTCGGCATATGAAGTTCAGGCAACCAAGATTGTTTGGATTGCAGCATGGCACTTATTAAAATGCTCTTCATTCGATCCATTCTAACATGCTGCTTTTCTGTTCGGGCACACATCAACGGATAAATGGCCGTGACGCCTATTTCTGTGGCTTTCTCCAAAAACCATTCGAATCGACTCGTGTTTTTTATCAAAGAAATAGCAATGGCTCTCGTATAGGATGGACGAGGAACATGTACAGTTTGGATAGGCTGCACCACACATTTTTTCTTATGATCATCTTGAATAGTAGCGGTGATTAAGTGACCGCATCCATCAGTGAGCTGCAAGGAACCTCCTACTTTCATCCGCAATACTTGTACCACATGCTTAGAGGTTTCTTCATTCAGGACAATTAAATTATCCTGTGGATTGAATTCAGCTATGTAAAAAAATGGCAATGACATGAGATCAATTAAATATAGCTACCTGAACAGCTTCTTTACCCGCTCTGCAAGGCAAGGCAATGGTCCGTCCATTGTAATAAATACGACAGGTTTTGTTGGCATCAGCCGGAATAGAGATATCCACCGCATTCAAGAAAACACCCAAGCCGATAGATTTGATGGGCTGTCCGCTGGACTTTCCATCGCCATCATCAAACAAAAAACTAGCAATAATGGTTTTACTCGCTGCTGCCAATGCTGGTGTTGACAATGAAATATCATCTATCATCACCGAATCCCGACCCGCCACAATGGCCTGGTTGGCAGAAAAAACAGCAATCGTTGCTTGGTCTATTCTAGATGGAATCGATTGAAGCAACTGAGCAGCCATCCCACTGTTGGGCAATCCTCTTAGATACACATGGTAATTGTTTCGAACAGATGGTTCAATATAATAACTGATGATTCGTCCGTCTTTTGGATGCAATTCAAATTCAAGAAAACTTTGTTTAGCAACTTCAAATGCAGGCCAATAACCCTGTGCATTCGTTACCAGCATCCTTGGTTTGGACGGATGCAATCGCTTACCCAATGAAGGATTGTATTCGTACACATAGAGGGTGTCGTTGGAAAGGGGTTTGTTTTCTCCCAAGGTGACAGCCCTACCTGCTATCATAAGGGTGGCAGAACGAGCAGGAAGAATAGAGGTGGTCGCAGGCTTTTTCCCCTCGTTGAAAAATTCATATAAGGCAGAAAAAGTTTCAGGCGCAGCAGCCACTTGCAAATGATCGTTTCCTGTTTCTTTGATATTGACAGCTCCCTCTACCGAAACACCCGCTAGTACTTTATCGTCTTCGCTGTATACATTCATCGTAGGTACATTCCCGTTGAAGCCAGCAGGTTTGGAAATGCGGCTACTGCCAATATGCGCATAGTGAGCAACCTTGGCGGCCCGGGTCGAATCTTTTAAATAACCATAGCAAAGACCACCTCCGGCAGAATGACCCACCAGGTTTATTTTTTGAGAATGAGTTTTTTGAAGGACTTCATTGATAAATGCATCGAGTAAGGAATCTTTTTTGGCTTGGCCACCAATGGTATTCCAATCAAATACAAATAGTAGGTCCTCAGCATAGCCATTGCTGCTGAAACGCTGAATCTGAGTAGACCAAGTATCTCCACTCGCTAAAAATCCATGTACAAAGACAATGGGTGTTGTATTGGAGGAAGAAATCGACTGACCAGAGGCAGCGATTGAATACAACATCAAAATCAGAAAGGTTTTTTTCATGGTTCAAGTTTCAACGAAGAAAGAAGTGCATACTAAAGCGCTTTGTCGTTTATGGGTGACATCAACTTAGAAAGGTGACTCTTCATCAAATTCGCCATCGTTCATTTTGCTTCCCTTTTGGATATACATTCTGGGTTCGTCTCCACCACCAGACACAGGCCTCCAGTTGCCTTCTTTGGGCAGACCTGGATTGAACGAATCGCCACTTTCATCTTCCACAAATTTTTGAATGTGCAACAAAGCCCGCAACTTGATGGTTTCCAAACTACCATTTCTGTGCTTGGCTATTTTAACGTGTGTTTCACCCTTGTTGCTTTCTCCAAATTCGGTGGCAGTAATATCGTAATATTCTGGGCGATACAAAAACATAACCATGTCTGCATCTTGTTCTATCGCACCCGACTCTCTTAAATCGCTCAATTGCGGCATTTTATTGCCTTCTTTTCTTTTCTCTACCTCTCTACTCAACTGAGACAATGCAATGATGGGTATTTGCAATTCTTTAGCCAGTCCTTTTAAATCACGTGAAATTTTACTGATTTCCTGTTCACGATTGCTGTTGCGATCGGCACTGCCACTCATCAATTGCAGGTAATCGATGATGATCATGCCTATATTGTGTTTGTTTTTCAAACGACGACACTTGGCTCTCAATTCAAAAATATTCAGTGCAGCCGAATCATCAATAAAAATAGGGGCTTTGCTCAAGCGCTCAATACCACGCTTGTACAATTGTTTCATTTCATGCTCTTCTAATTTGCCGCGCGCTATTTTTTCCAATAAGATTTCACTTTCCGCACTTAAAATACGTTGTACCAGCTGGGCGCTGCTCATTTCCAAACTAAAAAATCCTACCGCAGTGGGCTTGGTCGGGTGCATGGCTGCTGAGCGAGCAAGGTTCAATGCAAAAGCCGTTTTACCCACGGAAGGTCTTGCTGCCAAAATAATCAAATCTGTTGGCTGCCAGCCGTAGGTGATTTTGTCCAGCGAAGGAAATCCAGTGGGCACACCCGTAATGTCTTCCTGTCGGTTCCGCATGTCTTCAATTCGCTGAATGGTTTTCACCAAGACAGTATCAATGCTATCGAAATTCTTGCGAAGGTGATTGTTGGTGATTTCAAATAATTTGCTTTCAGCATCGTCAAGCATGTCAAAAACATCCGTACTATCTTCGTAGGCATCTCCAATGATTTCTCCGCTGATGCGTATCAATTCTCGCTGAATGAATTTTTGCAAAACAATGCGCGAGTGGGCGTCAATGTTAGCAGAAGACACCACCGCATTGGTCAGTTTGGTCACATAATAAGGACCCCCCACAAATTCAAGGTCTTCTCTTAATTTAAGTTCTTCTACTACCGTCAATAGATCAATGGGCAAGCTTTTGACAGCCAATCCTTGCATGGCTTTGAATATTCTTTGATGGGCCTCCACGTAAAAGCACTCGGGCTTTAGAATTTCAATAACAGTGTCAAAGGCGCTTTTTTCGAGCATGATGGCACCTAAGATGGCTTCTTCCAATTCTTTTGCCTGTGGAGGAACTTTGCCAAAGACCATTGCCCCTACATCTGTTGTTGCTTTTCGCCTGAATTTTCTGTCTTTATTTATGTTTGAAAGTTCCATCTGGTAGAAAAATTTGAATTGAACACCATTGTTCAACCGGCATCTAAGGTACTGTCTAATCAGTAAAGAACCCATACAACCATTGAAAGACAGACCCTTTGAAAGGGGTTATCCCCCTCCTATTCACAGCAAAACTAGCTTATTCACGGCTTATTAACAGCACTATTCACATATAACCCTTGCCCAGTTGTGTGTTCATTGAATTATACACAGGAGACATTCGGGATGACGATTTTTTTTACACTGGGAGAAACCTTTTTGAAAGCCCTCCATCCATTTGAAAGCAGCCGATAGAATGCAGCTAGATATCTTACCCAAACGAGCACGCATCTAGGTTCAAAAAACTATCTTTGCGATGAAAACGACAAAGGATCCATGACAATTTCTTACAACTGGTTGTGCCAATATTTGCCCGAGAAAATTTCTCCTGAAAAACTTTCCTCCATCCTTACCTCTATTGGATTAGAAGTAGAGCATCTGGAAAAATGGGAAAATGTGAAAGGAGGCTTACAAGGATTGATCGTGGGAGAAGTCTTGAGTTGTGAAAAACATCCGCAAGCGGACAAGCTAAAGTTAACAACGGTTTCTATTGGCCAAGAAAAGCCTTTGAATATTGTTTGCGGGGCAGCCAATGTAGCTGTCGGTCAAAAAGTAATTGTAGCACCGGTAGGTTGTACCATTTATCCCATTCAGGGCGAATCCATCACTTTGAAAAAAGCCACCATTCGTGGTGCCGAAAGTGAAGGAATGATTTGCGCAGAAGATGAGATTGGCCTAGGCCCTCTTCACGATGGAATCAAAATATTGCCCGATGCGACGGTTCCGGGTATTGCAGTGGCAGATTTGTTTTCATTCGAAGAAGATTGGATATACGAGATCGGGTTAACACCCAACAGAATGGATGCCATGAGTCACTTGGGTGTTGCCAAAGATGTCTGCGCTTATTTATCCTATCATCAAAAACAAAAAGCTGGCGTTCAATTACCGTATCCTGCCAGCTTCCCAGCCAACAATGAAAAACCGTTGATCGAAATTTCTGTTGAAAACAACGAAGCGTGTAAGCGTTACTGTGGCATAGTTATTCAAAACATTACCATTGCAGAAAGTCCTTCCTGGCTACAACAACACCTCAAAAGTATTGGCTTACAGCCCATCAATAACATCGTTGATGCTACTAATTTTGTCCTGCACGAAACAGGCCAACCACTGCACGCTTTTGATGCAGTCAAAATAAAAGGAAATAAAATAGTGGTTAAAAATGCTGCTGAAGGTCAGTCTTTTGTAACCCTGGATGGTAAAGAAAGAAAACTGCATGCACAAGATCTGATGATTTGCAATGCACTAGAGCCAATGTGTATAGCCGGTGTATATGGTGGCAAGGACAGTGGTGTTCAAACAACCACCAAAGATATTTTTTTGGAGAGCGCCTTCTTTGATGGAGGATCCATCCGAAAAACCTCACTGCAGCACGGACTGAGAACCGATTCCGCAACCCGTTTTGAAAAAGGAGTAGACATCAGCAACACGGTGCAGGCATTGCAACGAGCCGCCCTACTGATGTTGGAAATAGCTGGCGGACAGATCGCAGGCGGATTGATAGATTGGTATCCCCATCCGGTGGAAAAGAAAAAAGTTTTATTAACGGCCGATTACTTGAAAAAATTGAGTGGCAAGGAATATCCGATGTCGGAGGTTCAAAAGATTTTATTGGCACTAGGATTTGATATCTTACAAGCCACTGACACCACATTAGAATTGGCGGTTCCGCACTCCAAGTCCGATATCAGCATTCCAGCAGATATTGTAGAAGAAATTATGCGCATTGACGGATTGGACAATATTATCATTCCATCAAGCATCCGAATTACTCCTTCTGTAGAAAAAGGCAATCGAGCATTTTTGCTGAGAGAAAAAACAGCCAATAACTTGGTAGGGTTAGGCTTTTACGAAATCTTCACCAACAGCATCAGCAACAGTTCGTTTTATACAGACAAAATTCTGCAACACTCTGTGAAAATGATGAACAGCTTGAGCAACGAACTGAACATCTTACGGCCACAACTCATTCAGAGTGGATTGCAAGTGATTGCACACAATCTCAATCGTAAAAACAATCAGCTCCGTTTGTTTGAATTTGGGAAAACATATTCAGTGGAGGGCAACCATGCTTATACAGAATCTAATCATCTCTGTGTTTATGTAACCGGAAATCTTCAAGATACCAGTTGGAATACACCATTCAAAAAAGCGGATTTCTATTATATCAAAGGCATTGCTCAAAACATCCTGACATTGCTTGGCTTTGGCCATGCATCAACCGTCGACTCGACTGACGAACAATTGTCAACGGCTTTACAAGTGACCATCGGAGACAAAACTATCGGCCGTTTGGGTGAAATCAGTCAATCTTTACTCCAAACATTCGATGTGAAACAACCTGTTTGGTATTTGGAGTTCAACTGGGATGCAATCTCAAACATTCAAACACCTTCTATTCAATACAAAGAGATTTCCAAATTTCCTTCTGTAAACAGAGACCTCGCTGTATTGGTGGATAAAAATGTTTCCTATTCTCAGATAGAGCAGATAGCTTTATCTAGCAAAATTGACCAATTGACGTCGGTGCAACTGTTCGATGTATTTGAAAGTGATAAATTGGGAGCAGGCAAAAAATCAATGGCTGTCAGTTTTACCTTTTTGGATGAAAACAAAACCTTGACCGATAAAGAAATTGATGGATTCATGCAAACCATCACCCAGGGATTGGCCAAAAACATTCAAGCGGAAATCAGAAAATAATCATTCTATTGCAAGTTATTGAATCTCATATAAGCCGTATTCAGTCTAAGCTGCAAGCTTTGCTTAAAAAGCATGCAGCCCTGCGTAAAGAATCTGAGCAGCAGCAAGAACTGATTGCAAAACTGCAACAGGATCAAGCAGCCAAAGACAAAAAAATTCGATTACTAGAAGAACAACAATTCATTCTTAAATCTGCCGCTGGCAATTTAGAAGGTGCCGATAAAAAAGCTTTCGAGCAAGTGCTCTCTAAGTATATTCGTGAAATTGATAAATGCATCGCCCTGCTAAGCGAATAAACTTCACCCATCATGAGCAAGGAATTAATTCCCATCAATATTGTCATCGCCGACAGAACCTACCGAATCAAAACCCATGCGGAAGACGAAGAGGTGGTTAGAAAAACGGTCAAGCTGATCAACGACAAGGTCCTTGAATTCAAGACCCAGTTTGCCGGCAAGGATATGCAGGATTATATTGCCATGGTCATCATTTGGTATGCAACCCAAACCGCCGGGGGCAATCAATCTTCCATAGCCCTAGAACAAGTGGCCGAAAGCCTTAAAAAACTCGAAGGTCAGCTGGATCAATCCCTGTAATCAATGTTTTTATCCTTCCTGTAGACCTTTATGGTCTTAACAGATGCTGAACTTCGCTATTTGGGGGCTCCAATCTTCCAACAAAATTCTTATCTTCGCAGGACAAACCATCTTACTCATTCAACAGAGGCAGATAGCACGTATTTTATTGTGAATCAGATAAAAACAACAACATTTCATGGAACCAACTATACTTTCCATCATCATAGGTGTGAGCTCGCTTGTTGTGGGCACCATCCTGGGTAAAGTCTTCTTTGCCAAAAACACCAAAAAGGCAATTGAAGAAGCTGCTTTAGAAGCCAAAAAAATTATTGCAGAAGGCCAATTACAGGCAGAAACACTCAAAAAAGAAAAACTGCTCGAAGCCAAGGAGAAATTTGTCCAATTAAAAGCAGATCACGACAGAGATGTGTTGCAACGCACCCAAAAACTGAACGAATCAGAAAACCGGGCAAAGCAAAAGGAACAAAGCATTGGTCAAAAGGAAGCCAATCTGGATAAGCAAATCAAAGAAAACGAAGGCATCCGCGAAAACCTGAATCGCCAGATTGAAACTGTCAACAACAAGCGCACTGAACTGGAAAAGCACCAGGAAGAGCATATACGTCGCCTGGAAAAAGTGGCTGGACTTTCTGCAGAAGATGCCAAAGCACAGTTGATTGAAAGCTTGAAACAAGAAGCACAAACCAAGGCCATTGGCATCCAACAGGAAATCATTGAAGAAGCCAAACAAAAGGCCAATAAAGAAGCCCGCAAAATTGTTATTCAAACCATCCAACGTACTGCTGCAGAGCAAGCCATTGAAAATTCCATCACCGTTTTCAACCTGGAAAGTGACGAAATCAAAGGATCCATCATTGGAAGAGAAGGAAGAAACATTCGGGCGATTGAAGCCGCTACAGGGGTGGATTTGATTGTGGATGACACCCCCGAGGCCATCGTATTGTCTTCTTTCGACCCCTTGCGCAGAGAAGTGGCGCGTCTGTCTTTACAACGATTGGTCTCTGACGGAAGAATCCATCCAGCGAGAATTGAAGAAGTGGTAGAAAAAACCAAACGCCAGCTCGATGACCAGGTAATGGAAATTGGTGAAAGAACCGTGATGGAATTGGGTGTTCATGGACTGCACAAAGAATTGATCAGAATGGTAGGCCGCATGCGCTTCCGTTCTTCTTATGGACAAAACCTGCTCATGCACAGTCGTGAAACTGCCAATCTTTGCGCAATCATGGCTTCTGAATTGGGCATGAATCCTAAA
Organism: Chitinophagaceae bacterium; assembly: GCA_947451985.1. Taxonomy (GTDB): domain Bacteria; phylum Bacteroidota; class Bacteroidia; order Chitinophagales; family Chitinophagaceae; genus Ferruginibacter. The sequence continues at coordinate 8,638 of CANGBQ010000028.1, forward strand.
TTGGCTAAGCGCGCTGGACTCTTGCATGATATCGGTAAGGTTCCTGACGAAGAAACTGAATTGAGCCATGCTTTGTTGGGCGCTAAATTGGCTGAAAAATATGGCGAAAATCCAGCCGTGGTGAATGCGATTGGCGCGCACCATGATGAGATGGAAATGAAGTACGTGATTTCTCCTATTATCCAGGCCTGCGACGCCATCAGCGGTGCCAGACCCGGTGCCAGAAGAGAGATCATGCAACAATACATCCAGCGAATCAAAGACCTCGAAAACCTGGCCATGGGATACCAAGGTGTCGAAAAAGCCTATGCCATTCAGGCGGGTAGAGAATTGAGGGTTATTGTGGAAGCGGACAAGGTTTCTGACAGCGACAGCGATAAGTTGAGCTTTGAAATTGCCCAGAAAATTCAGGAAGAAATGACCTTCCCTGGACAAATCAAAGTGACTGTGATTCGTGAAAAGAGGGCGGTGAACATCGCTCGATAGATAATCTATAAATAATTGATAATCATAAAGCTATGGATAATTATCCATGGCTTTTTTTGCTCTTTGCGCTGTCTCCTTTCACAAAAAGGACCCATTCAACCCGCTTAAAATACTTTCAAAACTTTTCAAGTATAAACTTTAGATTCTAAAGGTTTTTACCTACCTTTGCCGTCCGTTAAAAAGATACACGTATGAACGCAATTGATTTTGTTCACGAGCAGTTGACCAAGAAACCAACGCTTCCCGCTTTCAAAGCAGGTGACAACATTACCGTAAACTACAAGATTATTGAAGGTAGCAAAGAACGTATCCAGAGTTTCAAAGGAGACGTGATCAAATGCCAAGGAACTGGCTCTACTGCCACGTTTACTGTTCGCAAGATCAGTGATGGTGTAGGTGTTGAGCGTCTGTTCCCAGTATACTCTCCTAATATTGAGAGCATCGTATTGAACAAAGTAGGTAGAGTAAGACGTGCTAAATTGTACTTTTTGCGTGAGCGTAGTGGAAAAAGCGCCCGTATCAAGGAGAAGAGAATGGCAGTGGCTTCAAAATAAGAAGACAGTCCAAAAATCATTATATCAAAAGAGAGAATTTATTCTCTCTTTTTTTGTGCAGAGAACTTGTTAATTTTTTATCGCCTCGATCGCAAAAGCCTACAGATGCAATAAATTCGCCTATCTTTGCACTACAAACCACATCTTATGTATTCAACTTTATCATCTACATTATTGCTATCAATGCCAGGTGGCAGCGAATGGCTTTTGGTTGTTTTAGCACTGCTTTTGTTTTTTGGAGGCAAGAAAATCCCTGAACTCATGAGAGGGGTAGGAAGAGGCATTAGAGAATTCAATGACGCTAAAAACAACGTCAAGAATGAGATCGAAGAAGGCATGAAGGAAAAAGACGCCAAATAATACCGAAAAACACCGTTCTAAATACTTGTCGGCCGAAGTGCACTGTTTGTCATGCTTTTTGCAAGGATAATCAGGGTGTTTCGGCTCTTTCAATTATTAAAGACCCTCTTGAAAGCATTATGTTCAAAAAAGAATTCATTTACCTTTCCGGACTTGTTGTAACAATGGCTTTCAGTTCAATGGAGTCTATCGCTGGGGGCAACCATCACTATCCGTGGTTTCCAATGGACACGATCATTCAGTCAAAACAAAGTATTTCAAATCGCCTAATTGATGAAATAGTTGAATCGAAGAGCACCCCAGACAAAGAAAAAGTGCAATTGGTGAGCACCTATACTCAATACGGTTTTAAAAATTTATTCAAGCAGTTTAGTTACAACTCTACCCTTTCTTATGGCTCACAAGTGAACCCGCATGCTGAGTTGTATATGCAGGATTATCTCCGACTGCACCAAAAACAATTGATCAAAATGAAAGGTTGGGGTGTTCCCTATTTTAATTTGATAGATCAGATTTTTAAACAATATGGACTGCCTGCCGAACTCAAATACCTCGCAGTCATTGAAAGTAGTTTGCAAACCAAAGCCACCAGTTGGGTGGGTGCAGCTGGCCCATGGCAGTTCATGCCCGCAACTGGAAGAATGTATGGCTTGCACATTACCAGACAAAACGATGAGCGAAGAGATTATTTTAAAAGCACCCAGGCAGCAGCTAGAATGTTGTTGAGCCTGTATAAAGAATTCGACGACTGGCTCTTGGTTATTGCGGCCTATAATGGAGGCAGTGAAAATGTAAAAAAAGCGATTCGAAAAAGTGGAGGCACTGACTTTTGGCGACTACAATATTATCTGCCACAGGAAAGCCGAAACCACGTAAAAAAATTCATTGCTACCCATTATGTAATGGAAACAGGATGGGAGTCCGAACAGGACCTTGCATTCTATGATCCCGCCATAAAGTCGATGGCGCAGTCGACAGCAATAGAAAAAGGATTATTGCAACAAAGTATTTCAGGAAAATACATTGGGTCGATAATTGCAAAAAACATTTCCATGGAACTTTCGCTGTTCAATCAATACAACCCTGCTTTTGATAAAAAAATAAGTCAAGAAGGGGGCTATGATTTGCGTTTACCCGAAGAAAAAATGAAACTTTTTAGAGAGCACAAATACCAAATTTTAGAAGAGTGCGTTCAGCTATTGCTCAACTAAAGACCTACCCCCCAGAAAAAATAGGTAACGAGCTTAGCCATTGAGAATTTGAAGAATAGCCGATGCTTTTACCATACACTCCTCATATTCCAACAATGGATCACTCTTAATAGTAATGCCACTACCTACTTTGAATGAAAGTGTTTTTTTTGTTGCATGATAAAATACACTTCTGATCACCACATTAAAATCGAAATCTCCTTCGGGTGTGACATATCCAATTGATCCTGAGAACAATCCTCTTGGAATTGTTTCAAATTGTTCAATCAACTCCATGACTTTTAGTTTAGGTGCACCTGTCATCGATCCCATGGGATAGCAGGCTGCCACCACTTCCGTCCAAGGCAAACGCTCGGATACTCTTCCTTGGATGGTGCTGATCATTTGATGCACTTGTGGGTATGAATAAATGCCAAATAACTCTTTTACTTCAACCGAACCCCGCTCACAAACCCTGCTTAGGTCGTTTCGGACCAAGTCAACAATCATAACGTTCTCACTTTTTTCTTTTTCACTTTGGAGGAGATGGTTGTGGCTGGCAATATCAGCAGCTGGATCAAGAAGATTTCTTTTAGCAGTGCCTTTGATGGGCTGAGAGGTGACTAATGTACCTGACTTTTGTAAGAATCGTTCAGGACTGGCACAAAGACAATAACGATCGTTCCATTTGTATAAAGCTGAAAATGGATTGGGCGATAGTACCATTAGTTGACGATATAAAAGAACCGGGTCGATGGTGGCATTGTCAATAAAATAATCCTGACAGAAATTGATTTCATAACAATCCCCTCTTTGAATGTGTTGTTTAAGGCCTTCAATTTTTTGGATATAGGCCTCTTTGGTATATCGAGATTGAATGGTCAAATGAGCAGGAACAACAACAGTTTCCTTTGTATCTGTCGCTTGAATAGCCGCTAGAATGGCATCGGGATCTTCAACTGTTGTCTCTATGTATATTTCTGATCCAGTACGCTTGACAATGACCGCGGGAGCAAAGAAAAAAGCGGCAGGGAAGTCCAAGCTGTCTGGTTGAATAGATGGATAATTCAGGTGACCAAATATCCAGCCATTTTGATTGGCCTGAAAAGATTGCACGGCTTCGAAATCTACTGTTTGGTGATTGATTACAGCATCTTGAGCACCCGCTGCCAGTACCCAATCAAATGCAGGTGTCTCAAAGGCATAGGCATTGTTATCCAAAAAAGAAAAAATGTTGAACCGGTTTGCCCAATTCAACATTTTACTGGTAAAGACCTCTGGGTCTTGTATCGAAAAAATGCTTGATTTTTTTTTCACTGAATTATTTAAAAATCGTCATCATCAAATCCGCCACCCATGTCGTCATCAAACATATCCAAATCCTTAAAGTCGTCATCCAACCCTAGATCATCATCACGTTTGGTGGAAGCCTTGGCTGGTCCTGCTTTTTTGTTTTTAGATTTTGGCAGGTCGAACTCATCAAAATCAGGATCCCAACTGTCATCTTCTTCTGATTTTTCCCAATCATCCTCTACCTCAATGTCTTCCTCTTCATCGTCATCACGAGATGATTTTTTCTTGGAGGCAGCAGGTTTTTTCGAATCAAAATCATCCTCTTCCTCCTCTTCTTCATCCGAATCCTTTTTGGATTTTGAAGAAGCCTTAGGGGCAGCTGCCTTTTTGGGAGCAGCAGTTTTTTTAGCAGTGGTCTTTTTCTCCTTGTCTGATTTTGTTGCCATGACTACATTAAATTAGTACTGTAAAATTTCTACGACTTTTTCAAATCGCCAAATATTTTTACTGTTTTTTTTTGAAATAGTTTTTAAGCAGAAACGAGTTGATCCCTGCCCGGACCATTGCTGATGTATTGAATAGATACACCCAAGTATTGATTGATAAAATCAATGTATTTTTTCATTTCAACAGGCATGTCTTCAATAGAAGTCATTTGAGCACTACTGGTATTCCACCCCGCAAAAGTTTGGTATACGGCCTCAATGTTCAAATGATTCATCTGAAATGGTATAGAAGCTGTTTCTTGCCCATCGATTCGATAACTGGTACATACTTTCAATTCGGCCAATGCGTCTAAAATATCCGCTTTGGTCATTACAATCTGAGTGATGCCATTGATCATACAAGCAAATCTAAGCGCCACCAAATCAATCCAGCCGCAACGTCTAGGTCTTCCGGTGGTGCTGCCAAATTCATTACCCGTATTGCGTAAATACGCTCCTGTTGCATCCATCAATTCAGTCGGGAAAGGGCCACTACCTACCCGGGTACAATAGGCCTTGGTGATTCCGATTACTTCTTTGATTTTTTGAGGGGCAATTCCCAATCCAGAACAAACACCCGCAGATATAGTATTGCTGCTGGTTACAAATGGGAAAGTACCAAAGTCTACATCCAACATACTTCCTTGTGCTCCCTCAGCCAGTATTCTTTTTCCCTGGCTAATTTGTTCATTGATAAAATATTCTCCGTTTACGATATTGAGTCCTTTCAAAAATTCGAGTGCTTCAAAGAAATCAGATTCCCACTGACTGATGTCTTCTTGAAAGTCAAAATTATCAAGCAACTGTTGGTGCTTAGAACGAAGTTTATCATACTCGTTTCGGAAATCCTTTCTCAACAAATCACCCACCCTTAGTCCATTCCTACCCGTTTTGTCCATATAGGCGGGGCCAATGCCCTTCAAGGTGCTTCCGATTTTATCATTTCCTTTGGATTGCTCACTCGCTTTATCCAATGCGCGGTGTGTAGGCAAAATCAAATGCGTCCGTTCGCTGATAAAAAGATTTTTCTTGTATTCGCATCCAAACGCAGCTACGGCTTCGCATTCCTTTTTAAGTGTGACAACATCCAATACCACGCCGTTCCCAATTAAATTGATTTTATCGGCATGAAAAATTCCACTGGGTATCTGATGCAAAACCACTTTCTTGTCTCCAATATACAACGTATGTCCGGCATTGGGCCCTCCCTGAAACCGAGCAATTACATCATATTGACTGGCAAAATAATCTACAATTTTACCTTTGCCTTCATCGCCCCACTGCAAACCCAAAATAACATCTACCATTGGAATGATTGTTTTGTATTGATTTGTAAAAAAGAACAAAAATTTGGAATCGAAACACGAATATGTTGTCGTTGCGAAAATAAAACTAAATAAAAAAACAGCCTAATTTGATGAAGGTGAAGAGAGAAAAAAGAATACATTAGGCAACTTTTAATAAACTCAATTTAGAGAGATTAAATTTACTGGTGGCATATTCTAAGGTAACCAAAAAGTTGCTGACTTCTTGCGAAGGCAATTCATACATGGCTTCATTGAGGATGCTTTCACAAATACTCCGCAATCCACGCGCGCCCAATTTGTATTCCAAAGCCTTCTCGACCATAAAATCCAACACAGCGGGCTCAAATTGCAAGGCAATCCCTTCTATTTCAAACAATCTGGTAAATTGTTTGATCAATGCATTTTTGGGTTCCGTCAATATGCTTCGCAAGGTGGCTGCATCCAATGGATTCAAATAGGTAACCACGGGTAGCCTGCCCAATAGTTCCGGAATGAGTCCAAAATGCTTTAAATCCACCGCATTCACATGCTGCAATAGATGACTTTGCTGGTACTCCTGCAGTCCTTTGTTGACGTTAAAGCCGATGGCATTGGTATTGATTCTTCTGGCAATGATCTTATCTATGCCGTCAAATGCGCCACCACATATGAATAGAATATTCTGGGTATTGACTTTAATTAATTTTTGTTCGGGATGTTTTCTGCCTCCCTGAGGGGGTACCAATACTTCACTTCCCTCCAGCAATTTCAATAAACCTTGTTGAACACCTTCGCCACTTACATCTCTTGTAATGGATGGGTTGTCTGATTTGCGGGCAATCTTATCAATTTCGTCAATGTACACAATGCCTCTTTCGGCTGCGGACACGTCATAATTGCAGGATTGCAACAATCGGGTGAGCATGCTTTCTACGTCTTCGCCCACATATCCTGCTTCAGTAAAAACGGTTGCATCAACAATGGCAAAAGGGACATTCAACATCCTGGCGATGGATTTTGCCAAGAGGGTTTTACCCGTTCCTGTTTCGCCGACCATTACAATATTACTTTTTTCAATTTCCACATCATTTTCCACGCGCTGGTTCAAGCGTTTGTAATGGTTGTACACAGCCACCGCCAATATTTTTTTGGCGTCGTCTTGACCAATCACATATTCATCTAAGAAGGACTTAATCTCGATAGGCTTTTTGATAGAGAGCGCCGCAGATTCAGCACCCACGGAGGGCACATTTGACAACAATTCCTGTGCAATGATTTCTTGCGCATTTTCAACGCAACTTTCACATATATGACCCGACTGACCTGCAATGAGCAGCTTCACCTCTTGGCGGCTTTTGCCGCAAAAAGAACACTGAATCGTTTGTTGTTTGGCCATAATGCTTTCTGGTGTTGAAATACGAAAAGGAACGAGTGGCAAAGATACGCACATCGTTTGTAAGAATAAAAAAGCCCTGTAACAGGGCTATGCAATTCAAAATAAAGAGTGCGCTGGTTATAATTTGGTCAAAACCTTATCGACAATACCATACGCTACAGATTCCTTGGCATCCATCCAATAGTCTCTGTCAAAGTCTTTCATCACCTTTTCAAATTTCTGACCGCAATTCTTCGCCAACAACTGGGCGCCCATTTCCTTGGTTTTTTGCATTTGAGCCGCCATGATCTCCAAATCAGCACTGGTACCGCGGCCACCTCCACTGGGTTGGTGAATCATTACTTCTCCATGAGGGAAAATGAAACGCCTGCCCTTAGCACCGCCGCTCAATAATATACTTCCCATACTGGCTGCCATACCCATGCAAACAGTGCTCACAGGAGAAGATATCATTTGCATGGTGTCGTAGACCACCATTCCACTGGTTACCAATCCCCCGGGACTATTGATATAAAAAGTGATTTCTTTTCCAGGATCCAATGCTTCTAAGTAGAGCAATCTATCCGTAATGTCTTTGGAAGATTTGTCATCTACTGCCCCCCACAAAAAAACTTTTCGTTGTTCGATGAATTTTTTATCGAACATCCAGCCACTCATCATTTTTTCCATGGGATTCTCGGGTATTGCCATGGGCGAATCTTCGTCTTCTTGAAATATATTTTTTCTAAATAATTGCATAAGAAATGATTGAAATGGGGTAATGATGTATAATTAATCTTTTTTGGCTTTACGAGGATTGGTCAATAATACCTCATCTACCAATCCATATTCTTTTGCTTCAGTAGAGGTCATCCAATAATCTCTGTCACAATCGATGGCCACTTTCTCCACTGGCTGATTGGTGTGATGGGCAATGATGTCGTATAATTCTTTTTTGATTTTTCTGATTTCATTGACGGTTATTTCAATGTCAGTTGCCTGTCCAC
>CANGBQ010000029.1 GCA_947451985.1 Chitinophagaceae bacterium
GAAATTCTGGTGCTCCGACAGTGCTCCAAAAGGGTGCATTATAGTGCACTTATTTACATTATTTTGCAAACAAAAAGGGCTGATAATCAGTAATTTAGTTGATTATCAGCCCTTAAAAGTGGTGTGGGGCGGGATCGAACCGCCGACACAAGGATTTTCAGTCCTTTGCTCTACCGACTGAGCTACCGCACCAATTCTATGTTTTTCCCAAAATCGTTGAACGTTGAATCTTGAACCGCCAACCTTTTCTCCGCCTTCGGGGCAGCAAAAATAAGGGAATTTCTATTAATTAGCGAGCAAATACCCAAATTAGTTCCCGTATTCGCAGAGGAATTTGATCCGCATCAGCTTGAGCTGTTCCCAGTTAAAGTTGCTGTCGGACAGCTCTTCCTGGGCCAGTTGCAGTGAGGAGGTTTCACAACTTTTGAAGTACTCCATGATTTCCTCTTGTTCATATTCATCCACCATGTCGTTGATGGCATAGGTTAAATTCAGCTTGGTGCCGCTCGCTACAATGGTTTCCATTTCTTCCAGCAACTCATCAATTCGAAGCTCTTTGTTTTTGGCAATCGTTTCGAGTGGTATCTTTTTATCTACGTTCTGAATGATGAAAATCTTGTTGTTGTTTCGGTTGAGCACACTCTTCATCACAAAATCATCCGGCTTTACAATATCATTGTCTTCCACATACGCAGCAATCACCTCTAAAAAAGGTTTACCATACCGTATCGCTTTTCCTTTGCTAACGCCGCTGATCTTTTCGAGTTCGGCTTGGCTGGTGGGAAACATGATGGCCATATCTTCCAGCGAACGCTCCAGAAAAATAACAAAGGGCGGCAAGTTTTTTTCTTTAGCCACTTTTTTTCTCACCTCTTTCAACACCTCAAACAATCGATCGTCTGCTACACCGCCACCCGCTTCTGCTGCTTCGTTTTCATCTTCATCTGCGTTGGCTTCCTCAAACAAATTGTTGAGCACCATGGTAAACGAAACCGGCTTTTTCAAAAAAGCGGTACCCTTCTTGGTGATTTTAAGCACGCCATATTCCACGATGTCTTTTTCCAGCAAACCACTCAAGAGCATTTGTCGAATCAAACTGTTCCAATAATGGGGTTCCTGGTCGTTGCCGCTGGCAAATACTTCGAGGTTTTCGTGTCGGTACATCTGCACCTGCGTGGTGGATTTTCCCGTCAAAATCAAGATCAAATACTCAATGGTAAAATGCTCCCCCAATGCCTGTATGGCTTTCAACACCACCACTGCATTTTCTTTGGCTTCTAATTTTTCTTTGGGTTGGAGACAATTGTCGCAGTGGCCACAGCTCTTGCTGTCATCGTACGCTTCTCCAAAATAATACAGCAATGTTTTTCTTCTGCACACGCTGCTTTCAGCATAGGAAAGGGTTTCATTGATGAGTTGGGCACCTACTTCTCTTTCGCTGAGTGGCTTGTCTTTCATCAAGTGCTCCAGCTTGGCCACGTCTTTGTGCGAATAATACAAAATACATTTTCCCTCCATGCCATCTCTTCCGGCACGACCGGTTTCCTGGTAATAATTCTCTATAGATTTTGGGATGTTGTAATGAATCACAAACCGAACATCAGGCTTGTCGATGCCCATTCCAAACGCGATGGTGGCTACAATCACTTGTACGTCTTCGTGTAAAAATTGATCTTGCCTTTCAGCGCGCAATTTGCTATCCAGCCCGGCATGGTAGGCCACGGCTTTGATGCCGTTGGCGCTCAGCATGTTGGCAAGCTCTTCCGTTGTTTTCCGATTCAACGTATAAATGATGCCGCTTTTGTTTTTATGTAGTTGAATAAAACGAACAATACTCTTGTTGGTTTGCTCTACGTTTACTTTGGGCTGAATTTCGTAATAGAGATTGGGTCGGTTGAAAGAAGAAACAAAAACCGCCGGATTTCTAAGCCCCAGGTTTTTGACAATGTCGCTTTGAACTTTTGGGGTAGCCGTTGCCGTCAGTGCGATGATGGGGGCCGCTTCGTGAATCAGCTCCATCATTTCTTTCAGCCTTCTGTATTCGGGGCGAAAATCGTGTCCCCATTCAGAAATACAATGCGCCTCATCTACCGCAAAAAAAGAAATGTTTAAAGATTGTAAAAAAGTAATATTCTCTTCCTTCGTCAGGGTTTCGGGTGCCACGTACAGCATTTTGGTTCGACCACTAACCAAGTCGTCCTTCACTGCTTTTTGTTGACCCTTGTTGAGGGTGCTGTTTAAAAAGTGCGCCACGTTGTCTCTGCTGCTGTAACTTCTAACCAGGTCTACCTGGTTTTTCATCAGTGCAATCAGTGGGCTAACGATAATCGCTACGCCCTCACTCATCATAGCTGGCAGTTGATAGCAAAGACTTTTTCCGCCTCCTGTGGGCATGATGACAAACGTATCTCGCCCACTTAATATGGTTTGTATGATTTCTTCTTGGGGTCCTTTGAATTGATCAAACCCAAAATGATTGTTCAGCGCCTCAGACAAAAGGCTAGGGGAAGCCGTTTTTTTGGGTTCGGCGGTGGATGTTTTGGTACTGATTTTTTTATTTGTGGCCATACAATGCTTCCAGGTCTGTTCCTATGAGAACGCTGAGGATTTTTTCAAGGGCAACGAAGTTAATCCAAAAAAAGCGCAATAACAAGCCCGTTTTTCGCTTCTTTCAAAATGACGAAAATGACAAGAAATTGACCAAAATCACCTCAAAATCACTCATTTTTTACCCAAATTGAGCCAAAATCACTCTTTTTTGACCATTTTTTTGAATGACGGTCAATTCAACTCTTTGTGTTTTGCTCTATTTAGAGTAGGTTTGTGCCCGAATCGAATGAATAAAGAAACCATTATACCCATTGCCCTCCGGACCATCGAGCTTCAAGCCGAATCGGTACAGGGTTTGGCGGGCTTTATCAATGACGATTTTGTTCGTGCAGTGGAGGCCATCGCTTATTCCAAAGGACGTTTGGTGGTGAGTGGAATTGGTAAAAGCGCCATTGTTGGTCAAAAGATAGTGGCCACCCTGAACAGTACCGGCACTCCTGCCACTTTTATGCATGCGGCAGACGCCATTCACGGCGATTTGGGGATGATTCAGAAAGAAGACATTGTACTATTGATTAGCAAAAGCGGGGACAGCCCCGAAATAAAAGTATTGATACCCTTGCTGAAAGGTTTTGGAAATACCCTGATTGGGATGGCCGGCAATACCACTTCTTATTTGGCCACCCATTCCGATCTTGTACTCAACACCACCGTGAGCAAAGAAGCTTGTCCTAATAATTTAGCGCCTACCACCAGCACTACTGCACAAATGGTTATGGGTGATGCGCTGGCCGTTTGTTTGATGGAGGTAAAGGGATTCAATAAAGAAGATTTTGCCAAATTTCATCCCGGTGGTTCGTTGGGAAAAAAACTATACTTAAGGGTGCAGGATTTGCTGGGCAAACAAACGCCTCCCAAAGTGCAACCAGCTGCTTCAATTAAAGATGTCATTTTAGAAATTACTCAAAAAAGATTGGGAACCACTGCTGTGCTGGATGAACAGGGCGCCATCATCGGTATCATCACCGACGGCGATATTCGGCGCATGCTCGAAATCAATGATTCGCTATCAGGCCTCACAGCAAAAGACATCATGAGCAGTCAACCCAAACAAATAACATCAGACGCATTGGCGGCAGAAGCATTGGATGTCATGCGTCAAAATAACATCAATCAATTGTTGGTCATCGACAACGGACAATATGTAGGGGTGGTCCACATCCAAGAGATTATCCGAGAGGGTATTATTTAAATCAAAAGCGGCGCATGAACAAGAATCATTATGTAGCCATCATGGCAGGCGGTATTGGTAGCAGGTTTTGGCCCATGAGCAGGACAGATTATCCCAAACAGTTTTTAGATATTTTGAATACTGGCAAGACGTTGATTCAGTCCACGTACGATCGCTTTGCCCGTTTCATTCCTGCAGAAAACATTTATGTAGTTACAGCAGAAAACTACAAAGACATAGTAACGCAGCAGTTGCCGATGCTTCCTACCGACAATATTCTCTGCGAACCCTCTCGCAAAAACACCGCTCCTTGTGTGGCGTATATTTCTTTCAAGCTGCACCAATTGAATCCGGAAGCCAACCTGATTTGCGCTCCCGCCGACCATTTGATTTTTGACGAAGCGGCTTTTGAATCCATTTGTTTGCATGCGTTGGAGTTTACCGCCAACATCAAAGCCCTGGTTACACTGGGCGTGAAACCCACCAATCCCAATACCGGATACGGGTACATTCAATTCGAACCCTTGGCTGTAAGTGAAAATATTTTCAAAGTAAAAACCTTCACCGAAAAGCCCGACCTCGCGCTCGCCAAAACTTTTGTAGCGAGCGGTGATTTTTTATGGAATGCCGGCATATTCGTGTGGCAAACCAAAAATATTTTACAGGCATTTGAAAAATTGCTTCCTGAAATACACGAAGTGTTTGAAGCAGAAAAATACCTGTTCAATACACCCAAGGAAAAAGAAGCCATCGAAAAAATATATCCGCAATGTGTGAACATCTCTATTGATTATGGCATCATGGAAAAAGCGGACAATGTATACGTGATCCCCGCTGCGTTTGGCTGGAGTGATCTGGGTACCTGGGCCAGCGCCTATGATACACTCGAAAAAGATTATTTGGACAATGCGGTAACGGGCAACCACGTGATGGTGATTGACGCCACCAAAAACATGGTGCATGCCGATCACAAGAAACTCGTGTTGTTACAAGGACTGGAAGATTTTATTGTAGTGGATACACCCGATGTATTGCTGATTTGTAAAAAGGAAAAAGAACAGGAAATCAAAGAATACGTGGCTGAAATCAAAAGAAACAAAGGCGACAAGTTTATCTAACCCATTCATCTATTTTCCTTGAATCCCATTCAGAGCAAATTACCGGCGGTAGGCACTACCATTTTTACAGTGATGAGTGCATTGGCCCAGACACACCAAGCCATCAACCTGGGACAGGGTTTTCCTGATTTTCCCATGGATTCAACCTTAATTGATCTGGTGGACCGTGCGATGAAAGAAGGGCACAACCAATATGTTCACATGGCAGGCCTTCCTTTATTACGGGAAAGAATAGCCGAAAAAGTGCAGACTGCGTATGCAGCGAATGTTCATCCTGATACCGACATCACCATTACACCCGGCGGAACCTACGCTATTTATACAGCGCTCACCACTATTGTGCAACCTGGCGATGAAGTGATAGTATTTGAACCTGCATACGATTCATATATTCCAAATATTGAACTCAATGGTGGTATTCCCATTCGGATCCCCTTACAATTTCCAACTTATAGCATTGACTGGAATCTGGTCCAATCCAAAGTCAACAGCAAGACGCGGGCTATTATTATCAATTCGCCCCACAATCCCAGTGGAAGTGTTTTGTCCGAAGCAGATATCGCCTCGTTGAGAAGCATCGTGGCCAACACGAATATTTTTATCATCAGCGACGAAGTATATGAACATTTGCTTTTTGAAAACAAGGTCCACCAATCTATGCTTCGGTATCCTGATTTGTTTGAACGAAGCTTTGTTTGTTTTTCGTTTGGCAAGGTGTATCACTGTACCGGCTGGAAAATGGGTTATTGTATAGCGCCTTCTTTGCTCATGAAAGAATTTAGAAAAGTTCACCAGTTTAATTGCTTCACTTGTCATGGTCCGGTGCAGCATGCGCTGGCCGCTTACATGGAAGATTCAAGCCCAGCCTTACAATTGGGTGCCTTCCTACAAAAAAAACGGGATTACCTGCAACAACAAATGCAGTCGACTGGTTTCACCCCGATTCCTTCTTACGGCAGTTATTTTCAGTTGTACAGCTATGCGGGCATCAGCGAGGAAAACGAATATGATTTTGCCAAGCGACTTACCCAAGAAGCGGGGGTGGCAACGATTCCGGCATCAGCGTTTTATCAAACACCCACAGACAACAAAGTGTTGCGATTCTGTTTTGCCAAAAAAGAATCCACGTTAGAAGCTGCTGCCCATCGGTTAATCAATTTCCTTCAAGCATAAGACCGAACCTTACTGAGGGGTTCAAGTGTTCAACGATTGTAAGAAAGCTTCTGCTCGTGGTAAATCTTCGGGCACATCAATTTTAACACTCACTGCTTGGGTGCAAACCATTTGCAAGGAAATGCCATTTTCCAAGTAGCGCAAACATTCAATTTTTTCGGCTTGTTCCAAAGGTGTCATCTCCCAGGCTGTAAACGCTAACAATGTTTGTTTTCGAAAAGCATAGATACCAATGTGCTCATAATAAGTGGGTTGGAAGGATTGCTCTCTGTGAAAAGGAATTACGCTCCTGCTGAACAAAAGCGATCGCATTTGTTTGTCTACGACCACCTTTACATAGTTTGGATTTTGTATAAGAGAAAGGTCTTCAAAAGATTTCATAACAGAAGCTACTTGTACCTCCGGGTTCGAAAAGCTTGCCAACAAACGCTGCAGGGTTTCTTTGTCCACAAAAGGTTCATCGCCTTGAACATTCAATACAATGTCTGTGTCTATTAATTCAACGGCTTCGGCAATTCGATCGCTGCCGCTTTCATGTTCTTTTTTACTCATTATGGCTTTGCCGCCATGCTGTACAATTTCATTGAAAATAATATCGCTGTCTGTGACCACCACCACTTCATCAAACAAGCCGGTGGCTACCGTGTTGTCGTAGGTTTGCCGAATCACCGTTTTGTTGCCCAAGGATTGCATTAGTTTTGCCGGAAATCGGGTGGCACCATAACGAGCAGGAATAAAGGCCGCAATTTTCATATGAATCAATAATCTGTTTTGATGTTTTTATTAAACGGAAGACCCAGCTGGTATGAAAAATCATTGTGCTTGGTTTTATCCAACACATCCAAACCATATTCGATGTTTTCTACAGACATGTTTTTGTGGGTTCCGAAAAGCCTGTCCCAAAAAGAAAAAATATTTCCGTAATTGCTATCCGTGTGTGGTCTAAACGCGTGGTGATGCACTCGATGCATATTGGGTGTCACCAATACCCAGCCCAGCATCCGGTCCAACCATTGAGGCAATTGGATGTTGGCATGGTTGAACTGCGTCGCCACCACACTCATGCTTTGATACAACAGCACCAACCAAACAGGCGCTCCCACCAACAAAGTTGCCAATATGGTGAAGCCCGCGCGGAGCAAAGATTCACCGGGGTGGTGTCTGTTGGCGGTGGTTACATCCACGTAGGTGTCCGCATGGTGAACCATATGAAACTTCCACAAAAATTTTATTCTATGTTCGATTGAGTGTACCCAATAAGCGCCTACCAAATCCAACAGAGGTAAACCGATGAGTAAGCTGATTCCTGCCGAAGCACCTAGCCATTGAACCAAACCTACTTGATTGGCTACTGCCCAATCGCTGGTAGCCACCAATGCCCAAGCCAGTGAAAAGTTGACCAGGATGGTGGTCAGTGTAAAAAAAATATTCAACAGGGCGTGCTTTGTTTTATGATACGAAAAACGGCAGAGTGGTAACACCCATTCCAACACCCAAAAAAAACAAAGTCCACTGGCCAATATCATTGACCGATGAGTACTGGAGATGGTTGCAAAATAGGATGAAACAGATTGGAACATAGCAGTGTGATTACCGACTATAAATGTAAACAAAAAAAACGATGCGTTTGGTAAGCGCATCGTTTGGAATGTTATTTGTTCTTTGATTGTTGATTAACTGTTCAGCATCAACGGCATCACCAACATCAACAACTCTTCTTCGGCTACTTGTTCGCTGGGCTTGATGATGCCCGCTTTGGTGGGGGTGCTCAATTCCATCACAATCTCTTCTGTTTCGGCACCATTGAGCATTTCAATCAAAAACTTGGCATTGAAAGCAATTTGCAGGTCTTCTCCATCGTATTGACAACCCATCCTTTCGTTTCCTTCGTTGCTGTAATCCACGTCTTGTGCGGCCAATTGCAATTTGTTGCCACTGATGTTCAACGCAATTTGATTGGTGCTCTTGTTGCTGAACACACTCACCCTCCGCAAGGCGCTTTGGAAATCGCTTTTGTTCACCACCATCTTATAAGGATTGTCTGTAGGAATCACCACTTTATAATCGGGGAATCTTGCATCAATCAATCTACACACCAATTCTGTACCGCCATGGGCCACAAACAAGTGATTGCTGTTGTAAGAAATGGTCAGCACATCTTCGTTGTCGGGCAAAGACCCTTTTAATAAATTCAATGGTTTTTTTGGAACAATGAATGAATCTTTTTGAGGACATTTCACATCCTTGCGGGTGTACCGAACCAATCGATGGGCGTCGGTGGCCACAAAAGTGATTCCTTTTTTATCCAATTCAAAGAATACGCCGGTCATGGCAGGACGCAAATCATCGTTGCTTACGGCAAAGATGGATTTGTTGATAGCAGTAACCAACGCGGCAGAACTCATGGTAAAACTATTCGCATCATCGGCTTTGGGTTCGCGCGGAAAGTTATCCGGATTTTCACCCATCAACTTGTACTTACCATTGTCGCTGGTGATTTCTACTCCAAAGCTTTTGTCGATATTAAACGTAAGCGGCTGCTCGGCAATGTTCTTCAATGAATCAATTAAAATCTTAGCCGGAATACACACTTTTCCGCTGTCTTTGGCTTCAATATCCAAATGTACTTTCATCACGGTTTCCAAGTCGGTGGCCACCACGGTCAATTTGTTTTTGTCGATTTCAAACAAAAAATCTTCTAAGATCGGGAGCACGGTATTGGTGTTGATGACACCACTGATTTGTTGGAGTTGTTTCAGCAAAGCCGAAGAGGAAACGATAAACTTCATAAGCAAGATTTAATAGGTGCCAAAGATAAAAGATTGCCCGTAATGAAACCAAGATATTTCTCCTCATTGCTGTTTGATTTTTACACACTGGGATGTCAGCGTTTTAAAGTTGCGATTTTGCTGCCACCCTTTCGGGGAATGCCGCTGTTTGTGCTACCTTTGTCCACTGACTATGCATCCCCTACACATTGGTTTGGACAAGGCCCTTCAAAAAATAAGGCACTATTGCGCTTACCAGGAACGCAATCACCTGGAGGTAAAAGATAAGCTGTATAGTTTTGGATTGTACAAGGACGAAGTGGAGGCCATGTTGATGCAAATGATTGAGGAGAATTACCTGAATGAAGAAAGATATGCGATTGCGTTTGCCGGTGGAAAATTCAGGATGAAAAACTGGGGAAAATCCAAAATAAAATACGAACTCAAGCTCCGCCAGGTAAGCGACTACTGCATCAAAAAAGCCTTGTCTTCGATTGAGGAGGAAGCGTATCAACAAGCCCTGGATAAGCTACTGGCCGACAAACTCAAAACCTTGCGTTCAGAAAAGAATATTTTTACCAAGAAAAAAAAGCTGCAATCGTATTTATTGCAAAAAGGCTACGAAACCGCTCTCATTACAGAACGCCTGAAAACCATCTGATATGTCCGAATCGTTGTATCTCCATCAAGGCACAAAAGAAGAACAATATGTCTCTTTGATTCCACAATTAAAGGGGCTACTGGAAGGCGAAACCGATTTAATCGCCAACTTGTCCAATATAGCTGCGGCCTTGAAAGCTCAATTCAATTGGTTGTGGATAGGGTTTTATTTGGTGAAGCAAGAAGAATTGGTCTTGGGTCCTTTTCAGGGTCCTGTGGCTTGTACGCGCATTCAAAAGGGCAGGGGTGTCTGCGGAAGCGCTTGGGCTACTGAAACCACGTTGATTGTGCCTGATGTAGAACAATTTCCCGGCCACATTGCCTGCAGTGGTTTATCTAAATCTGAAATCGTATTGCCGATTATTGTCAACGGAGTAGTAGTGGGCGTGTTGGATGCAGACCATTCAACCCTTCAGCATTTTGACGAAGTGGACCAGCGGTATTTGCAGGAAATCATCGATTTGATTGAATGGCCCCGTTAAGCCAGCCCCCAACTGGTACTGCCGTCTTTTTCATCTTTCAATTGAATGCCCAATTGATTCAACTGGTTTCGTATTTTATCTGAAGTAGCGAAATCTTTCTTGGCCTTTGATTCTTTTCGAATGTCAATCAATAAATCCATCACCGATTGTAGCACCTCATTGTTTCCGGCTTCTGTTGCCTTCAATCCGAAAATGTCTTCTAAAAAAACAGCGAATCTTTCTTTCATCAACATCAGCGTATGGTGGCTGATGGCGTCTATACCAATCAGTTGGTCTTTGATGGAATTGATGATGGGTGCCAATTCAAACATATTGGCCAATACTTTGGGGCTACTGAAATCATCGTCCATAAACTGTTCCATCTCCTCCAACCAATTTTTTACTTTTTCCTCCAGTGCAGCATCTTTCGCAGCAGCATTTTCGATGGGACTAATTTTTTTCAGCACCTCATAGGCTTCCCACAAGCGCTTCAACGCTTTTTCGCTGGAAGCGAGTGCTTCGCTGCTGAAATCCAGCGGACTGCGATAATGGCTTTGTAAAATAAAAAAGCGCACCGTCATCGGATGAAATGCTTGTGTAAGCAGTGGGTGGTTGCCGCTGAACAACTCAGTGAGTTTGATCACATTGTTGTAGCTCTTGCCCATCTTTCTTCCGTTGATGGTGATCATATTGTTGTGCATCCAATATTTCACTGGTGCCACATGATTGCAAATGGTGCTTTGTGCAATTTCACTTTCATGATGCGGAAACAACAAGTCCATACCACCGCCATGAATATCAAAAGAAGCACCTAAGTATTTCGTGGCCATGGCGGAGCACTCAATATGCCATCCTGGGAAACCTTCGCCCCAGGGGCTTTTCCAGCGCATGATGTGTTCGGGCGGAGCTGCTTTCCACAAAGCAAAATCAGCCGAATCTCTTTTTTCATCCTGGCCTTCCAGGGTGCGGGTGGTATTGTCGCGCGCTTCTGCATGCAACAATTCATCAATAATTCTTCCACTCAGTTTTCCGTATTCATGTTCTGCCGCATATTTTTTCACATCAAAATAGACAGAGCCATTTTGAACGTATGCAAATCCCTTTTCAATCAGGGTTTCAATCATGTTGATTTGTTCCACAATGTGTCCGGTAGCAGTGGGCTCAATGCTGGGCTCAATGCAATTGAATTCCTTCATGGCCCAATGAAACAAGTTGGTATATTTTTGCACCAACTCCATGGGTTCCAGTTTTTCCAACAATGCTTTTTTACCCACTTTGTCTTCTGCCTCTCTGCCTTCTTCTTCGAAATGCCCGGCATCAGTGATGTTGCGCACATACCGAACTTTGAATTGCTTGTAAGTTAGATACCGGTACACGACATCGAAAGTGATATAGGGTCTTGCGTGCCCTAGGTGGCTTTCACCGCTGACAGTGGGGCCGCACACATACATGCCTACATGGCCAGGGGTAATGGGTTCGAAAACTTCCTTGGTTCTGGAATATGAATTATAGATAGATAATGGCATGGTTGAAAAGGGCTGATGCTTGATGAACCGTTGTCTTACAAAGATATGCTGAATGCGGGAATGATAATCCCCTCAAAGATTCAATTTCTTATTCGGAATCGATAGACAGATCAGCCACCACAGGAAAGTGATCGCTCAGTCGTTTTCGAAGGGTTGTACATTGATGAATGCCCAAGCTTGGACTGCAAAAAATATTATCAATGCGCAAAGTGGGCGAAATGCCATCAAAGGTTTTACCAATCCCCGAACCTCTTTTTGCAAACGCATTGTCAAGTCCTTTTCCTACTGTGTTATAGGCATAACTATTGGGAACATCGTTCAGGTCGCCGCATACCACCATTGGATAAGGGCTTTGATTCATGACGTTTTTTATAAAATCACTTTGTTTTTTTCGCTTGAGAAAACCGACTTTGAATTTGGCCAGCACATTTTTTGACTTTTCAAGATCTCTTTCATTCGTCATTGTCGGGTCTTCAATATAAAGAATGTTGTCGGCGCTGAATTTCAGTGATTGCAGGTGGATATTGAATACGCGTATAGTGTCTTTGTTTTTTACTACATCTACATATTGAAATATAGAATTGTAATTGTTTGGATCCAGGCTGATGGTTTCTTTGTGTACAATCGGTAATTTACTGAACACAATGATGCCGAACCGATGCTTGGCATCAAAGTCGAGCTTTTTATTGTATGAATAGTAGTAGCCCTTCATTTGCAATTTCGATACAAAATCAGGCAAATAATTAATGGCTCGAAGGGCGCTGTCGCTGGCCACCATTTCCTGAAAACAGGCCACATCGGGTGACATTTTATTGATCAGGTCGATCATCTCCTGTTTTTTTTCAGGATGCGTTTTGTGTTCCAGGATATCGAAGTGTTCTACATTCCAACTCATGACCCGAATTTGGCTACTGTCTTTTTTTGAAACAAAGGACTTGCCGATTCGAAAAGGAATGGCTTGTTGCAGGGGTTTCCAGCAGGCAATGATGGTGAGGAAACTGATCCAAGCAAGGGAGGGTCGAATGAAAAGCCAACAGCACAGAAAGACCACCACCAACAAAAGTAAATACAAACTGGCAAGGGTACAAAGGCCTATCATCCAATAAAAATGACCCTCGAACGCATTTCCATAACAACCCAGCAACAACAAGAGACTGGCAATGCCATTACAGCCAATGAAAATAATTTTGAGCAATCGTCTAGCAAAGGGTTTTGCCATACTTAAAGGTATAGATAATCGATTGATTCGTTACAAACTGCCGTCTTCGCTGGCCTTTTTTAAAAACGCCTTTTCTTCATCGGTCAAAAACGAATATCCTTTTTCGTTGATTTTATCCAGCAGTTCGTCTATTCTTTGTTGGGTTACGTTTGGTTGCTTGCGGTAGGGCTGCCGGTCGCCCGGATTGTAAAAAACCCTATCCTTCGTGGCTTTTCGATGGGCATCTGTGTGGGGAGAAAAAACTTGAATCACCCATTGATAGGATTGATTCAACCAACGGCTGCCATCTATGTTTTTTCGAAGCAAGACCACAAACAACCACCCGGCCAGTCCACCACCCAAGTGAGACAAAACCGTCGGCCATCCCGTCGACAGGGTAGTACCAAAATCAATACAGATATATATGATCAACAACACCCCAATCGGAATGCCTTTTCTGATATGTGTAAAAAAACGCTGAGAAGGATCGAGGGAAGTGGTAGCGACCGCAACGGCCATCACCGATGCATTTGCACCCAGCAGACTCATTTGTATCGGAGGTGCCCCCCAAGCAACAGTCGCCCCAATAAAGATCAATCCGCCTATCCAACCGCCATATAGATAGACAGCTATCAGTTTGCTATTGCCACCAATTTGTTGCAACACATAACCAAATGCGCCCAACCACAACATATTGCTGATGCCACGGAACAGATCTTTGCTGGATTCACTGAACATATAGGTCAATAGAGTCCAGGGTCTTTCAGAAAGTTTTACGAATGAAGGGGGCAACGCAAACCATTGCATTACTTGGTCGTTGAACTGAGTAGCTGTTTGCTCATAAAAGTAATATCCTACCTGTAGGGTGAGCAAAATAAGAAAACAAGCAATATTGATAATCCATACGGCTACCAGCGCATTGTTGTCTTGTCCCAATAAAAACCGTTGAGGTCGTCGGCTGTTTCTATATTCAATATATCGGTCTGCTTCGCCCATGTGTCGATTTAATAAAAAGTAGATTTATTGGTGCGGTTCCAATAGATCACCAGTAATAAGCCCATCAACGCGCCGCCTACATGCGCCCAATGCGCTACGTTGTCGTTGGCAGCACTGGATATTCCTCCAAACACATCTAGTAAAATAATGCCGGTAATCGCCCACTTGGCTTTGATGGGAAACGGAATCGGCATGATAAACAATTGGGTATTGGGAAACAGATAGCCAAAAGCAGCCACCACGCCCATCACAGCGCCCGATGCGCCAATCGTACAATTCAATCGCATGGCTTCTTGATATTGATTCATGGTGTTGGTATCCAAAACAGCTTGATCAATCTGGTGAAAATCGATGGCATAGTTGATCATTTGCGTGACACCTGCCGCTATGCCACACACAATAAAAAACAACAGGAAACGCTGATGCCCCCATACTTTTTCCAAAATATTTCCAAACATCCACAAGCCCAGCATGTTGAACAACAAATGAAAAAAGCTACCATGCATGAACATGTGCGTAATCAACTGATACGGCCGAAACGCATCGCTTTTATAGTGGTGCAATGCAAACAAATCATTCACCGGATTCAAGTCGGATAACCCCCCAAACGCTACCTGTGCAAAAAAAACCAATCCATTGATGATGATCAGGTTTAATACAATCGGACTGGTTTCGTTGATTCTGTTTCTGAATTCCATATATTAAAGGTAGACCTTAATCTTTGTTTTTTAACCTGAGCAATACCACGCACTCAATATGATGTGTGTGCGGAAACATGTCTACAGGCTGTACTTTTTCTACAGTGTATTTTTCCGATAACAACAACAGATCGCGGGCCTGGGTAGCGGTATTGCAGCTCACATATACAATGGTGGGCGCTTGCATTTCCAATAGTTTCAGTACCAATTTTTCGTGCATACCTGCTCTGGGCGGATCGGTAATCACCACATCAGGCTGGCCATGTGTAGCAAAAAAGGCATCGTTGCATATTTTGATGACATCGCCCGCAAAAAAATCTGCGTGTACTATCTGGTTAAGGGCGGCATTTTTTTTGGCGTCCTCAATGGCTTCTTCAATGACTTCTACCCCAATGATTTTTTTGGCACCACGGCTCAGGAAAATACCAATACTACCGGTACCACAATACAAATCGTACACCACTTCTTTTCCGGAAAGGCCTGCAAAGTCCCGAACCACTCGATACAGCTTTTCTGCTTGTTGGGTATTGGTTTGAAAAAATGATTTCGGACTGATGATGAATTCAAAGTCTTCCAGCTTTTCTGTTAGGTATCCATTGCCGTGATACACCTGAGGTGTTAAATCATAAATGCTGTCATTCCATTTGGGATTAATGGTGTACAGCAATGTGGTGATGTTGCTGACTTTTTCCAGTAAATGATTGAGCAATAGATTTCGATTGGTCTCGTCATCGTAGTTAAAACATACATTCACCATTAACTCTCCGGTGCTACAATAACGAATGATGATGTTTCTTAACCAACCGGTGTGTTCTTTGATATTATAAAAAGACCATCCATTGGCTTTGGCAAGGTCTCTGACAGTGTTGCGGATTTCATTGTTAACCGAATCCATCAAATGACATTCAAAAATATCGATCACTTTGTCAAAGATCCTGGGCACGTGGTAACCCAAAGCGTCTTGTGCCGAAACAGGACCCTCTGTATTCATTTCTTCTGCAGTCAAAAATCGCTTGTTGCTGAAAGTGAATTCCAATTTGTTTCGATAGGCTTCGGTCCGCTCTGATCCAATAATGGGAAGCAATTCCGGTAAATCTATTTTACCAATGCGCTGTAAATTTTGTTGTACTTCCTGTTGTTTGAATTGAAGCTGCTTGGAATAAGGCAACATCTGCCATTTACAACCCCCGCAAATACCAAAATGCTTACAAAATGGTGTCGCCCGATCGGGTGCCGGCTTCACAAGGGAAACGACTCTGCCTTCTGCCCAATCCTTTTTGTTTTTCACCAGTTGAATGTTCACCGTGTCACCGGGTACAGCACCTGACACAAAAATCACCTTTCCTTCGTGACGGACCAATGCTTTTCCTTCGGCCGCATAGTCGGTAATGAGGATATTTTCTAATAAGGGGTGTGCTTTCTTTTTTCTCACGACACAAAATTAACCTTTAAATCCCCAAAAAATCATTTGTTAATGATTTGTAATTTTATGGTCTGGTTGTTGCTTGCGTTGATCAACAACCCTCTATTTTAGATACATTTGCTTGTATTTTATCGTATGAAAAAACATTCATTTTTACTGCTGTCTTTTTTAATCGTTTTTGCTGCCGGAAAATCGCAGGGCTTCAAGGTAACTTTGAAAACACCCAGCTACCATTCTGGCTTGGCATATTTCACCTATTACATGGGGAAAAA
>CANGBQ010000030.1 GCA_947451985.1 Chitinophagaceae bacterium
ATATAGTTCTTGCTGATTGCCTAACCCTGCGCCACCGAGAATGGCACCCAATTGCATACTGGCTGCCAACAAAACGGATGTTTTCAAAGTAATCATGTGCAGGTATTCTTCCATGCTCACTTCGTCTCTGCGCTCAAAGTCCATATCCATCTGTTGTCCTTCACAGACTTCTTTGGCAGTTCTACTAAACAATGTCAAGAGGTCGTGCAATTTGGAAGCCTCCACTTTATTGATTTCTTCGTAGGCTGCCACCAACATCACATCACCAGCCAATAATGCAGTAGACTCGCCATATTTGGTATGCACAGTAGGCACCCCCCTTCTTAGAGGTGCTTTGTCCATGATATCATCGTGTATCAAACTGAAATTGTGAAAGAGTTCTATGGCAGCTGCAATAGCATAGGCATCTTGGTGAAGACTGCTAAACAATTCATTGCCCATCAAAACGCCCACGGGACGTACTCTTTTCCCTCCAATCTGTAAAATATACTGGGCAGCATCATACAAATTGACAGGTTGAGCAGGAAAATGTCTTTTATGAAAATACTGTTCAAACTGAACAGACAATGCTTCGAAAGAATGCATCAACAAGTAGGCGTTTAGGTTTTAAAATGAATGTCCCGGATTCGTATCACTAAAATTAACCATTTTAGACAGTTTTCCATAAAGAAAGCGTCCAATGAAACGGATTTATTTTTTGGCTTTTCGGGCCTTCCCTTTTTGAACAGGTGCAGCTCCCGGTGTAACCCATTCGTAATCCAGCTGGCGCTTGGTTAGATTGGCTGCCACTACCCGAATGGTCACTTTGTCGCCCATCCTGAATCTCTTTTTGGTGCGCAGTCCTACCAGGGCATAATCCGATTCATCGTGCCTGAAATCGTCGTAATATTGAAGTTCTTTGATGCTGACCAACCCTTCGCATTTGTGATCGATGGTTTCCACCCAAAAACCAAATGCAGCCACTCCACTGATCACCCCCTCAAAAGTATCTCCCAGATACTGTTGCATGAATTCAACTTGTTTGTATTTGTTACCGGCTCTTTCGGATTCCATCGCGGCCCTTTCGCGGTCACTGCAATGCTTGCAACGTTCTTCTGTCTTTTTATCAGGGCGGAGGTTTTTATCCAAGCATTCCTGCACAATCCGATGTACCATGACATCCGGATAGCGTCTAATGGGCGAAGTAAAATGGCAGTAATGTTCAAAACCCAGCCCATAATGCCCTACATTTTTAGAAGTATAAATAGCTTTCGCCATGGTCCGAATGCCCAATTGTTCCAATACATGCTGCTCAGGCTTGCCATGTACCGCAGCAAGCAGCTGGTTGAAAGAGTTGGCTACTTGCTTTTCATCGTGCATATCAAATGAGTACCCGAACTTTTTAGCAAATGCTGCAAAGGGTCTTAATTTTTCATCGTCTGGCGTATCGTGTATTCTGTAGGGGAACGGTATAGGCTCCTGATTGATTTTGATTTTGGAAACATATTCAGCCACGGTCCTATTGGCCAACAACATAAATTCTTCAATCAATTTGTGGGCTTCTTTGCTTTCTTTTACCACTATTCCAATGGGCTTGCCTGTTTCGTCAAGTTTGAACCGCACTTCTGTTGAAGAAAAATTAATGGCGCCCTTTTGAAAACGTTCTTTTCTGAAGCTTTGTGCGAGGTCGTTCAATAACAAAATTGGTCGGTGATGCAATCCATCTTTGGTTTCAATGATTTCCTGCACCTCTTCGTAGGTGAATCGATGGTCGCTGTGAATAATGGTTCGGCCAATCCATTTGCTTTTGATTTCTGCGCGGTTGTTGATTTGGAAAATAACAGAAAAAGTGTATTTGTCTTCGTGAGGACGTAGTGAACACAATTCATTGGATATTTTTTCAGGGAGCATCGGATTCACTCGGTCGGGCAAATACACACTTGTTGCTCTTGCATACGCCACCTTATCCAACAGACTACCCGATTGAACGAAATGACTCACATCCGCAATGTGAACACCAATTTCATAATTGCCATTATCCAGGTTGCGAATAGAAATAGCATCGTCGAAATCTTTGGCATCCACCGGGTCAATGGTAAATGTGAGTATATCCCTGCAATCTTTTCTTTTAGAAAGCTCTTCTCGTGTAATCTTTCCCGATAAACTTTCAGCCATCGATAGTACGTCCTTTTCAAAACCAATAGGGAATCCTGCATCAATCAGAATTTCCTTCATGGCCATATCCCCTTCGTCTTTGGCCGTCAACACGGACACGATTTCACCCTGAGGTTTTTTATCGTCTTTGTCCCACTTTACCAAACGGGCAATGACCCTTTGTCCATTCTCTGCACCATTGACTTTTTCGTAAGGAATATAAAAATCAGGAATAGGTTTTTCGCCACCAGGTATAAAAAAAGCTACTTGCTTGTTGAGCTGAAGCGTACCAATGAAAGTTGTTTGCTTTCTAGCGGCTACATCCACCACAATACCTTCTGCTCTTTTTCCCGTCGCACCTCCTTTGGCTACCTGCACCCTCACTGTATCTCCATGAAATGCTTTCCCAAAATGATTGGGGCGAACGAGCACATCCTTATCCTGCCCTTCAACAATCACATATCCCATACCGCTTCTGCTAATATCCAATGTGCCTTTCAATAATTGTACTTGGGAAGATGTTTTAACCGCCCTTTTTTTTGATTTACTCATACGTTACGTGCCTGTTCATCACCCGGAATAAAATCAATTTTAATCCCTTCGGCAAAGGCTTTTTTTTCACTTGCAATGTACGCAATCTATTTGTGATTCTATGTTTACAAAAGATTGAGATACAAATGATCATAAACATTTAAATTGAGGTTCAAAACGGATTACAAAATGGATAGAAAGCAATTTTTACAACTCAGTTCCATGGGCCTTGCCAGTCTTCCATTATCCAGCCCCTTTTCAGCAACAAATAAACCGATTGTGATATCCACCTGGGACAGCGGGATGGAAGTGAATGCGGCTGCATGGAAAATATTATCCAATAAGGGCAAATCGGTGGACGCAGTGGAAGCCGGCGCCACCCATATAGAAGACACCATAAATTGCTGTGTAGGCCTCGGAGGATATCCCGACAGAGATGGCACCGTGACTTTGGATGCTTGCATCATGGATGAGCGGGGCAATTGCGGAGCGGTGGCTGGTATGGAACAAATTAAACATCCTATTGCCGTTGCCAGAAAAGTGATGGAAAAAACGCCCCATGTGTTGTTGGTAGGCGATGGCGCCCAGCAATTTGCGATCGAAAATGGCTTTGTCAAAGAATCCAAAACACTTTCTGCAGAAGCCCAAGACGCTTATCAAAAATGGTTAGAGACAAGTGAATACAAGCCACAAATCAACATCGAGCTTAAACAAGGCAATGGCCCCTCTGCTCCTTCTTTCTTTACAGATGGTTCACCTAACCATGACACCATGGGCTTGGTGGCGATGGATTGTAATGGGGACCTATCCGGCGCCGTCACCACGAGTGGAATGGCTTTTAAGATGCATGGCCGTGTGGGCGATTCACCCATCATTGGAGCGGGTCTGTTTGTAGACAATGAAGTGGGTGCAGCCACCAGCAGCGGAGTCGGCGAAGAAGTCATTCGAATATGCGGAACGCATTTGGTGGTGGAATTGATGCGTCAAGGATACACCCCTGAAATGGCTTGTAAAAAAGCCATTGAACGAATCGTACACAGAGATCCTGCAAAAGCAAAAAATATACAGGTCGGTTTCCTGGCCATGAATAAAAAAGGCGAGTATGGCGCTTATGCTATTCAAAAAGGATTTGTATTTAGTGTGAAAAGCAATACAGAAAACCAGATTCATGCTGCCAAGCATCTTATTTAATTGTATCTTTTGACCTATGAAACACCTCTTAGAAGTGATTGCCTTTGATATCGAAAGTTGCTTATTGGCAGAGGCATCCGGTGCCCATCGGATTGAACTCTGTGACAACCCTTCAGAAGGTGGCACCACTCCTTCCTTTGGATTGATCCAACAAGCCAGAAAAAATACTTCCATTGAATTGTATCCAATCATTCGTCCCAGAGGCGGTGATTTTTTGTATAGTCCTCAGGCATTTGAGATCATGAAAGCCGATGTATTGGCTTGTAAGCAGCTCGGTTGTGATGGCGTGGTACTTGGACTCCTCCACGCAGATGGCAGCATTGACGAATCCAGCACCAGCGAACTGGTGGCATTGGCATATCCAATGGGAGTTACATTTCATAGAGCATTTGACAGAACACCCGACCCATTTGAGGCGCTGGAAGCTTTGGTCCAAACCGGGTGTGAAAGAATTTTGACCAGTGGCTTACAACCTACTGCTCTTGAAGGTCTTCAACTGATTTCGAAACTGGTTGAAAAAGCCGCTGACAGAATCATCGTAATGCCAGGAAGCGGCATACGTTCAGACAATATTGCACAGATTGCTGCTGTTTCAAAAGCTACGGAATTTCATAGCTCAGCCAGGATGCAGCTGCAAAGCGCTATGCAATATTCCAATCCAAATATGAAAGAAAAACTTCAACACACCAGCATAGATGCAGCCGAAGTGCAAAAAATGATTCAAGTTTTGCAACAGGCAAAACAATGAAATAAGAGGCTAATTAATACAGCAATCTAACTTTAATGGTGTGCTTGACGCGCTTCAATAATTCCATGGCATTTTTACTGATATTTTGATCAATGTCAAGCACCACATATCCTATTTGATCATTGGTTTTGAGGTACTGTCCCACAATGTTGATATGGTTTTGACTAAGTGTAGCATTGATTTTACTCATTACACCCGGAACGTTCTGGTGAATATGCAGAATTCTATGCGCCCCTTCTTGTGGAGGCAACGCCAACGCAGGAATACTATGAGAGCCGATGCTGATCCCTTTTTCTAAATAGTTAAACAACTTGGCACTTACATCTAAGCCAATATTATTTTGTGCCTCTTGCGTACTGCCTCCGATATGAGGTGTCAGCAACACATTGGAAAGTCCTTGTAAGGGCGTTTTGAAAACATCTCCGTTCTTTTCAGGTTCAACAGGAAACACATCCACTGCTGCTCCAGATAAATGTCCTGAAGACAAGGCCGCTTGTAAAGCCTGTATGTCGACCACTTCTCCCCTGGCATAATTGATCAACACAGAACCTTTCTTGAAATGGGCCAAGTTTTGTTTGTGAATCAAATTTTTGGTGCTGGACAATTCAGGCACGTGCAGGGTAACCACATCACTTTGCTGCAAAAGCTCTTTCAAAGATTTGCAATCAGAAGCATTGCCCAAGGGAAGTTTTGTTTCTACATCGTAAAAAATAACTTTCATACCCAGCGCTTCTGCCAATACGCTAACTTGACTTCCAATATTTCCATAGCCCACAATACCAAGTGTTTTGCCCCTTAACTCATGACTGCCTTGAGCATCTTTCATCCAAATACCTTCATGAGCTGCTTTGTTTTTATCCAATATTTTTCTCACCAGTACAATAGCCGCTCCCATTACCAGCTCTGCAACACTTCGGGTGTTGCTGTACGGCGCATTGAACACCGCTACACCCGATTGATTGGCTGCATTCAAATCCACTTGATTGACACCTATGCAAAAACATCCGATGGC
Organism: Chitinophagaceae bacterium; assembly: GCA_947451985.1. Taxonomy (GTDB): domain Bacteria; phylum Bacteroidota; class Bacteroidia; order Chitinophagales; family Chitinophagaceae; genus Ferruginibacter. The sequence goes on from CANGBQ010000030.1 coordinate 5,616, forward strand.
TTGAAGCTTTGGAGCAGCAGCCAATACTTTTGGAGTAATCAATGTTTTGCTTCTGATTCCTAATAAGTGAACATTCTTGATTTCTTTCATCAATTCGGATTCAGAAAGAGCGCCATTCATTCTTTTGATGTTTGTATAGCCAGCATGGGAAAATTGTCGAACGGCAGCTTCGCTTATGTTTTCCAGAAACAGAATGTTTATTTTTTCTTTGGGATAGCTGGTATTTTTTTTCACAGACATGGCAAATAGACCTTATTTTGCACAAAGATATTATTTCACAAACGAATATCGATATGAGGAAGACAAATCATTGCCTGTCAATCCTTTCAGGTATGTTTTTGCAGTGTACAAAGATGGGCAGGGTGCTTGCAGCATGGATCATCCTTTTCATGATGGTTTCTTGCAACGGATGGGGGCCCAAAATGGACCAAGCAAGCATTTCTCCGTATCCGCTCCCTCCTGCTCCCAAATTATCCAGTACTGAATACAATCGACTCCACCTGCTTTGCAATGCCTGGTATGATTCTATTCTCAATAACAATGCATTCAACGGGGCCATCTTGGTAGCCAAAGACGGAAATATAGTATTCGAAAAATACAAGGGAACACGACATGTTGGCGGAACAGACACCATTGATGCCAATACTTCTTTTCACATTGCATCTGTGAGTAAAACTTTTACGGCCATGGCTGTCCTTAGGTTGGTACAGGAGAAGAAAATATCCCTGGACGATATTTTTGCGAAATATTTTCCTGCGTTTAATTATCCAGGCGTAACTATTCGAACATTGTTAAACCATCGAAGTGGCCTCCCGAATTATGTTTATTTCATGGAAAAAGTTGGCTGGGATCCAAAGAAATTTGTTGCCAATCAAGATATTCTGGATGTGCTGGTGAACAAAAAAAATGAATTGGAAGACATTACTCAACCCGGCACCCATTTCACCTATTGCAATACGAATTATGCACTCCTTGCGTTGCTTATTGAAAAAGTTTCCAACTTATCCTATCCAGCTTACATGAAAAAATATGTTTTTGATCCATTACAAATGACCCACTCATTTGTGTATACAAAAGCTGATTCGAGCAGGACCATCCCCAGTTACGACTGGAAAGGAGGAATTATTCCATCCAATTATTTAGATGAAGTATACGGCGATAAAAATATTTATTCCACCCCATCAGATATGCTTCAATGGGACAGGCTCTTGCACACCGATCTTTTTTTGTCTGCCGATTTATTAAAAGAAGCATATCGACCATACAGCAACGAAAGACCGGGTATCAGAAATTACGGGCTGGGCTGGCGAATGAACGTATATCCCAACGGAAAGAAAATTATTTACCACAATGGCTGGTGGCATGGAAGCAATGCATCCTTCATCAGAATCATTCAAAATGATGCAACGATTATTGTCCTGGGCAACAGATTCAACAGAAATATTTACAAAACAAAACTGTTAGTGCCTGCTTTTGACAATGACCTGACCGCAGCTCCTGACGAAGAATAAATCAGGCAAAGAATAAATAAGCCAATAAGATGGCTGTAATGATCCCTACAAGATCCGCAAGCAACATTGACGCTACTGCATAGCGTGTGTTTTTGATACCCACCGAACCAAAGTAAACGGCTATTACGTAAAAGGTTGTATCAGAAGATCCTTGCAAAATGCAAGACAATCTCCCGGCAAATGAATCAGGACCGTATGTTTTCATTGTATCCACCATCATGCCCCTGGCACCGCCTCCACTGAAAGGCTTAATCAATGCAGTAGGAAGCCCATCAACAAATTTTGTGTCTGTTCCCATCCAAGCAAACAATGATTTCATGCCGTCAATCAACAGGTCGAAACTGCCACTGGTTCTGAGCAGGCTAATTGCCACGAGCATTCCCACCAAATAGGGAATGATTCGAACCGCGGTTTCAAAACCACCTTTAGCTCCCTCTACAAAGGCATCAAAAACATCAATCTTTTTAAACAACCCGCCCAATACGATGATTAGAAAAATAGATACAATCAAACCGCTGCTCAAAGCAGTAGAGAAAGATTGAACCCCTGCAAGATCCAACGATTTGATATACACTACCATCAATGCAATCAATACTGAAAGGCCCAACACCCAGGCAATGATAACCGGCTGTAACAGCGAAATTCTTTGTCGAATGCTCACAATCATCATAGCCGCCATCGTCGCTACAAAAGTGGCAATCATACATGGAATGAATATATCCATTGGATTGGCAGACTTGGCAGCCGCCCGCAAGGCAATAATGCTAACGGGTATCAAGGTTAATCCGGATGCATGCAAACACAAAAACATAATCTGCGAATTAGAAGCAACCGATTTATTGGGATTGATTTCCTGCAAACTTTCCATTGCCTTCAATCCAAAAGGAGTGGCTGCATTGTCCAACCCGAGCAAGTTGGCCGAAAAATTCATCATCATATGTCCCATGGCTGGATGTCCTTTGGGTACTTCAGGGAATATCTTCGAGAAAAAAGGACCAATGATTCTTGACAAAAACCGAATGCCACCGGCTTTTTCTGCAATCGACATGAAGCCCATGAAAAGTGCCAGAAAGCCAATCAATTTAAGACACATGTTCACCGCTGTCTGGCAGGTTTCAATGATGCCATCAGCCGACTGAATATCGTATATCATCCATTGATCTTGCTTTTTGACTACTTCATGCTGATGAGCCAGCGCTTGCTTTTCTATAACTGCCATTGCCATGCTGTCTTTCCCTGCCAATGGAACAGATTCAATCAGTAAAGTGTCTCCAGATTTACCTGTCACCATAGACGACAGCACAGTGGCATGATCAGAAGTAGTAATCATTTGAACACCAGCTACCAACAGGGCAACTATAATAAAAGCAGACCAGATTTTACTTAAAGCCATAAATAGTGCGGTTAATGGATGCCTGAAAGTAAGAAAATTTCATGAACATTGCCGCCTTGTCTGCGATGCAAAAAGAAGCCGTCTTTAGCGGAGATCCCTTACCTTTGCCCTCTTTAATAAAATAGAAAATACCTTTTTACAAATGGCATTAAAAGCAGGGATCGTAGGACTTCCAAACGTAGGCAAATCAACACTTTTTAACGCAGTCAGCAGCAGCGCAAAAGCCCAAGCAAGCAATTACCGGTTTTGCACCATAGAACCCAATACGGGCTTAGTCAACGTGCCAGATCCGAGATTGAACAAACTGGAAGAACTGGTAAAACCCGATCGCGTGGTACCCACACAGATAGAGATTGTAGACATTGCCGGTTTGGTAAAGGGTGCCAGTAAAGGAGAAGGATTGGGTAATAAATTCTTAGCGAATATCAGAGAAGTGGATGCGATTATTCATGTCATCCGTTGTTTTGAAGACGAGAATATCTTGAGAGATGAAGGCCCCATCAATCCGGTGGGTGACAAAGAAATCATCGAAACGGAGCTTCAGTTAAAAGACATGGAAAGTGTAGAGAAGAAAATGCAGCGCACAGAAAAGCTATTGAAACAGGGAGATGCCAAATTAAAATCCGAATATGAAGTTCTGAAAGCCTGCAAAGCCCATTTGGATCAGGGAAAAAATATTTTATCCCTGGGCTTGAGTAAAGAAGACAAAACAGCCATTGAAGATATTTTTCTGTTGACAGACAAACCCATCCTGTATGTAGCCAATGTAGACGAGGCCTCTATGCATACCGGCAATAAATTTTCTGAAGCATTGATAGAAGCGGTGAAAAAAGAAGGGAATGAAGTCATTGTGATGACCAATGCGATAGAAGCTCAAATTGCTGAGTTTGATTCTCCCGAAGACAAACAAATGTTTATGGAAGAATACAAAATGACCGAGCCTGCTTTGGACAGATTAATACATTCCACTTATAAATTACTGAACCTGTCCACTTACTTCACCGCAGGCGTGCAAGAAGTTCGCGCCTGGACCATTCAGCAAGGATGGAAGGCGCCGCAGGCAGCGAGCGTCATTCACACCGATTTCGAAAAAGGCTTCATCAAAGCAGAGGTGATTTCCTATGCCGATTTTATTCATTTTGGATCTGAAGCGGCCTGCAGAGACAATGGAAAACTTAGAATTGAAGGAAAGGAATACCTGGTGCAAGACGGAGACATCATGCACTTCAGGTTCAATGTCTAATCTTTCTTGGGTAAGCGCGGACGCAAACGCTGCCGAGATTTATTGAACACCATCCGGCCTTTATCAATCCCTTTTCTCAATTCTTTCTGTTTGTCTTCTGGAAGATTGATTACTTCTTGACAAGCTGGGGTACAACAACCCTGGAACTGTGTAGCACAATCCTCACATTGTATAAATAGCAAGTGACAGCCCTCGTTCTTGCAATTGGTATGGGTGTCTGCTGGTTGACCGCATTGGTGACAGGTAGCAATGATTTCATCTGTAATACGCTCTCCTAACCGATCGTCAAAAACGAAATTCTTTCCATGAAATTTATTGGGTAGGTGTTGAGCTTTTACCATGTTCGCGTAATGAATAATACCTCCTTCTAGGTGGAATACATTCTTAAAGCCTTGATGAAGCATATAAGCGCTGGCTTTCTCACAACGAATCCCGCCGGTGCAATACATGATAATATTTTTATCCTTATTCGCACTCATCATATCTGCAGCCATGGGAAGTTGCTCACGGAAAGTATCGCTGGGGACTTCAAGGGCATTTTCAAAATGCCCCACTTCGTATTCATAATGATTCCTCATGTCAATGACAATGGTGTTGGGGTCATTTGTCAATGCGTTAAAATCAACTGCATTGACATACTTACCTTTGTTGGTCATGTCAAATGAGGGATCCTGAATACCGTCAGCTACAATCTTTTCACGCACTTTAATTTTTAACACCCAAAATGATTTGCCGTCATTGTCTACAGCAATGTTCAATCGAATTCCATCGAGTGCAGGGTAAGTATACAAGAATTGCTTAAAAGACTCGAATTGACTTTCGGGCACACTGATTTGTGCATTGATCCCCTCCTGGGCTACATAAATTCTTCCAAAAACGTTCAGTGTATGAAGCCCCTTATACAACTCATTTCTGAATGCAGAAGTATTGTCAATTGAAAAATATTGATAAAATGAAACGGTGAGCCGATGTTCTGTTTCCTCGTACAAGCGCTTTTTCAACTCCGCTTGTGAGACGCGATTGTGTAATACTGCCATATAAAATCATTTGATCACTTTTCAGTGAAACCTTTAAAAAGATTGGATGCTTGCAGGGCAAACCAAATAACGCTGCAAAAGTAAGAAAAAATCAGAAGCCGATGGTGAAGCTGTTGTCAGGGGTAGCATTGCTGTTGCTGGCAGATACCGTTCCGCCCAGTAGGCCTCCCGCCCCAATGACGATGGAACTGGATTGGTATTTACCCTGCTGATAAGCCGTGACAAAATCAACCCTGAAAACTTTGAGGATGTTTTCCAATCCGACAAAAAACTCCGCATGATTGGACAGTTGATTGATATAGAAGGCATTGGAACCAGCTACCAGATTCCAATTGAGTCGTTTGAAAAGAGGAATCTTGTTCGTTAATAATCCGTTGAAATGGTGTTCAAGATGCCCTATTGCAAAAAATGGCTCAGTGGTAGAATATTCATATGAATTGATCAGCTGAAAACTATTGACGTATTCAGTAGCTGCTCTCAAAGGATTGCCGTTGAAATGCTGGTAGTCCTGAATGAAAACTTTTTTATTATTCATGAATCCACCAATAGCGAATCTGTATTTCAACAGGCCCGCTAATTTCAAATTCTTATCATCCGAGATACTGAATTTCCATTTGTCAAAATCGACATCGCTTCCTGCAACACCATTGATTCCCTTCGTGTAAGACAGGGTAAAAGTTGGATAGGCTGATCCAATAGGAATCTTTGTTCTGGGAAATTGAATGAATCGCTGGCCAGGCTTCCATACAATTTCTATGCCTGCTAACAATGCTTGGTGACGAAAAATGTCCGACAACCCCACCCTTTCCACAGGATAATTTTCGGTTAGATGAGCTGTATCTGATTTTCGAAAAGTAAACCGGGTTGTATTAAAAATAGGTGATCGATCTTCGTACAAGCATTCCACATTCAACACAAGGCCACTTTCTCTTGTAGTGGTAAACTTAAGCTGAGCAAAATAATTTTCATAGGTTTTCATGAAATTCTTCCCGTAAAAAAGAGTACTGATTGAATTAACCAAAGGAGCAATGGGTTGCGCTTGATTGTATTGACTCACCCTTTTACCCCCTGACAACATCCAACTATTTCTATGAATTTTTTCATCCAGGCCTTGGTTTCGCTTTCGAAAAGACAGGTCTAACCAGCCATTGAAGTGATGGTTACTGAATCCATACCGCAGCGTGGGTTTTACAGACAATCGAATGCTCGAATGTGGCAATCGTTTGTCAAAATAGCCTGAGAGCTGTGTTACCAGCCCTTCTGCCGTATTGTACTGAAGGTTTGTTAGCAATGGATCTATCCCCCATCGATACGGCTGGGTTTTGCTGTAATGCGTCCGTTGAATGCCTTCCAATAGTAAAGAAGTGGGTTTTATTTTTCCTTGGTTTTGATTGAGCGAGTCAATGCTTTTTTGCGAACGCATCGAATCTTTCTCTACCTGATAAATACTGTCCTTTACTTCATAGTCTCTTTGTTCTTCCTGGGCCAATGGCACCGGACGGGCGGTGTCCCAATAAGCTTTGCTTTTTTTATTGACGCCTGTATCATACTTGATGACAACGTTATTGAATACTTTTTTATCAAATACCGGATTGATGTGATAATTGGAATACACAGTCAAAAAATTACCCACCGCATCAATCTTAAACATATTGAAATTAAAAGAAAGCAATTGGCTTTTAATTCGCCATATATTGTTTTCCAAAGGAACGTATTGCTGTACAATTTGTAAAGTATCAAGAATTTCCAATTGAGCGGTTTTAGTCAACACCAAATTACAACTGTGTATTCTCCAGTCTTCGTCGGTAATGTTGATGGTGCCAGAAAACAGGGGCTCATATCCTCTTCGGGGAATCACTTTGATGACATTTACTGGCTTGTCGTTTTCAAAAAAAGTACCAAGGAATTTGTACTTATAATATTTGAGTGCCCCATCAGCAATAGGAGAAACAAATCCTCTCGGATTCAACCGTTCAGAAAAAACAGTCACATTGTTGCTGTATAAATTGATAAAGGCCGGAAAAGTAAACCCAAAATTGCCGCTTCCACTCACCCGGCTGCTGGACACCTCCATTTTAAATAGGTTGGGCTTCTGAGCGTACACTTTAGAAATGGATTCAGACAAATAAATGATGCCCTTCCCACTGGTATCCAAGCGCATTTGCTTTCGGTCTTCTTGAGGTATTTTCTGACCAAGAATCCTGTCGGGCAGGTTCCTGAGTTTGACCATGTCCTTGCTGTACAAGTCACAGTCAAAGCCATTGACTTCATTGTTGTAAAAAGAGCGCTTTTTGATGGCTGAACGAATGATCTCGTAGGCTGGATCCTCTCCTTTTTTGATCACCACTTCGGGCATCAATAATTTTTGTTTGGTCAGTATAAAATCAACTTCCAGCGCTGCAGTCAAGTCTATTTTCTTTTCTATGGTTTCGTACCCTACATGCTGACAAACCAAAGTATAATTGCCGGCTGGCAATACAAACGAATAATTGGCTTTGTTGTTGGCACTTACCCCTACAGAAGTTCCTTTGATGGTGATGGAAGCAAAAGGCAACAGGTCTCCTTGGTCGTTGTAGATGGTGCCGGTAATTTTTTGAGCCATCCCTCCGGCAAACAGTAAACAAAATATAGAAAGTAAAAAAAATCTCATGGAATCATTTATGCTAAAGAGGAGAAACTATTTTTGAATGGCGGCACGCAAGAGCCTTCCGGTGAGTGCAGACAATCCTCCCACGATTCCTCCAATGAATCCTGTCAGCAAAATCAACGCAACAGGATTGTCTTTCTTAAGAATTAATAAAGATACTCTATGGGCCAAAATATGGTTGTTTTGGTCACTAATCCAATAACTCAGTCCTGTCCATAAAATAAGTAGAGAAAGAAAACCAGTGCAAAAAGCCATCCAATTTTTTTGAGGTATAAACACCGAAACAGAAAAACAAACCACCGCAATGCTCCACCAGGGAAAAAACATACAGGCTGCAGCACTCAACAAAGCCATTAATAAAAAGGAAACGAAAAATTTCATGATGATGATTTAAAAAGTATGTTTAAAAAAAAGTCGGTCCGTTATTTATTGAAGCTCATTTTCCATTTGACACGAGGATCATTTTGTTCTGCAGGCGTCATCATCCACAAAGTATAGTATTGTCCCGCTGCCCATTGATCAACATAACTGTCATAGTATTTGCTGCCGGGATTGCCGCTCTGTCCTCCCGGGTACACCCCATATGCTTCTGTCTGAGGCGTTAAGCTAATCACCATCCGCCAACTCGGGCCATGATTTTCCTTGGTAGCATTGATTACATTGGTCCCTCCACCAATGGGCAGGTGAAGCCTGCTGAAAGCGGGAATTTTCAATAGGTGACCCACGTAGGTATCTTTGCACTTACCCCACTCTAGTTTTCCTGCTTTTTCAAGGGTTACCAATGAATCAACTGCCGATTGGAATGCGATGGTAACAATGTCTGCCAGAGATTCTTTTCGAGGTGTTTGAGTCAAATCAATAAAAGGATACGTGCTGTCTTTTAAAAGCGCCTCCAATAAAGTGCTTTCCAACGGCCTCGCTGTTCCAGCAGGCGCCAGTGCATATTCATCATTGTATACTGTATCTATCAAACATTTCCATGCCAGCGAAAAGACAGTGGCTCCTTTGGCATGATAGTCATCGTTAAAGTCCCATCGTTTCAACAAGTCAAAAAAGTGTCGTTGTGTTGGATTCAACTGAGCTGTTTGAATATTTTTGACAAATATGGGAGTAGCCATTTCTGCAAATACATTGTAATTATTGGTTTGCATCTGCATCATGTCTTGCGGAGTGATGGCTTGCATCGATGCCAATTTCCGATTCACAATCATTCCTCTTGGTGTAGGATATTCCCTGCCCAGGTAATAAGGATAGGTAGTATCAACAGGTCGCTGATTAGCACTGCTCACAAAACCTCTTTCAGGATTGTACTGATAAGGGGTTTCATTTTCTGGAATCATTCCCTGCCACATATAAGAACTGTCATATCCGGGCATTACAAAATCTCCTTGCCCTTTCCATTTGGCAGGAAAATTTCCTTCTGTTCGCATGGCGATGTCTCCGTTTTTACAGGCAAAGACACAATTTTGTCCGGGCGTCTTCAGATAAGGGGTGGCCGCTAAATAATCTTGGTAATTCTTAGCATGATCCAGCATGTAAAACAGGCGAAGTTCATTGCTCTTATCATGTGCCGTCCACCTCACAGCATAATTTTTTCCACCGGTATTTCTTTTTCCGCTGAAAGAGGCATCGTACATCACCGGACCAAAAACTGTGTAGGCAACGGTATCAATAAAATCAGGCTGGCCTACAATTTTGATTCGTTCAATCCTACGTTCCGTTTTCACCCAAGCACTGTCAAACCAATATTCTTTTTTACTTGCGTCTTTAAATTGAATTTCATAATAATCCCGCACATCTCTACCTCCATTGGTGAATCCAAAAGCACAACTGTCATTGAATCCAATAATAATTCCGGGTGCGCCAGGAAAACTGACTCCATAAGCATTAGAGCCGGGCACCGACACCTGCATCTCGAACCAAAGCGAAGGCAAATTCAAGCCTAAATGCGGATCGCTACACAATATGGGTGCTCCATTTTTTGTTTTTGCTGGAGCCACTGCCCAGTTGTTGCTGCCATTGGCAGGATCTGGTTGGGTATTTTCTTCTACCAATACCGGCTCGGATTTATGTTTAAAATATAGACTGTCTGCACCAGTAGGTACGATGGGCTGAACAGCAGGTGCTGAAAAAATGGTTCCTTTCGGAATGATAGGATCTAACGAATCCTGTATAGCCGGAAACAATAAATCAAAGTCTTGTTTGGTGAAAAAAGATTTGGCATTGGTCATCTCAAAATCACTTTCATGAGCAGCTAAGTCGAAAGACATGTATTTCAAAAACAAAGCCGTTTTGAGATTGCTCCATTTTTCAGGCTGATAGCCTAACAATTTATATTCAAGCGGAAGCGTGCTGCGGGTAAGTGAGCCTATATAGGCATTCACCCCGGCAGTATAAGCATCACAAACTGCTTTGGTGACAGGATCTTTCTCCATTTCTGTCAATGAATTTTCAGCGGCATAGACCATACCCAAGCGCCTGAATTCTCTGTC
>CANGBQ010000031.1 GCA_947451985.1 Chitinophagaceae bacterium
AAATCACCAAAGTAACACCCTTCGAAGGTGTTGCCGCTGAAACAGCTGGCGCCATTACGCTTTTTGTTACTGAAGCACTTAAAATTCCTGTATCAACCACCCATACCATTACGGGTAGTATTATTGGGGTTGGCGCCACCAAAAGAATGAGTGCAGTGCGCTGGGGTGTGACGGTCAACCTTTTGTGGGCCTGGATTTTAACCATTCCTATCAGTGGATTGCTCGCCGCAACGGTATATTATATCACGAGCTTTTTTATCAAATAAAATGGCTTTCTAATTCAATGATAAAAATCACCCACAAAATGGGTGATTTTTTGTTTTCTTTGTAATGCAAAGAATACAAAAATCAAATCTTCCGAATGAAAAAAATATTAGTGACAGGTGGTTGTGGTTACATTGGTGCACACACCCTTGTTGATTTGATTCAACACGGATTCGATGTGATATCTGTTGACAACAACAGCAGGAGCAACCCTGAAATCTTGGAAGGTGTTGAGAAAATTACCGGTAAAAGGGTACAAAATTATTGTGTTGATCTGTGCAATCTGGCCGCCACCAAACAGATTTTTACAGCACATCCTGACTTGGTGGGCGTTATACATTTTGCTGCGTACAAAGCGGTGGGTGAATCGGTTGAAAAGCCTTTGATGTATTTTGAAAACAACCTGATTTCCCTGCTGAATATTTTGCAATGCTGTGCGGATTATAAAGTTGTCAATTTTGTTTTTTCTTCTTCTTGTACCGTCTATGGCAATCCCGAACAGATACCTGTGACCGAGGAAAGCCCTTTGAAGCCAGCTGAATCCCCTTATGGACTCACCAAACAAATGAGCGAATCGATTATTCAACAGTCTGCTCAGGCAACCCAATTGAAAACAACTTTACTTCGATATTTTAATCCGGTGGGTGCACACCCTTCCAATGAAATAGGTGAAATGCCCTTGGGACGCCCTGCAAACTTGGTACCTGCCATTACCCAAACAGCCATCGGAAAGCTGCCACAGATGCAGGTATTTGGCAACGACTACCCTACCCGAGACGGCTCTTGCCTGAGAGATTATATTCATGTGTCCGACATTGCACATGCCCACACTTTAGCCTTGGACTATCTCTTGTCTGAAAAAAATACTGCCCCTTGTGAAATATTCAACTTGGGATCGGGGAATGGATACACGGTGTTGGAAGTCATTAAAACCTTTGAAAAAGTAAGCGGACAAACCCTGAACTATACCATTGCCGACAGAAGAGCTGGGGACGTAATTGCTATTTATGCCAATCTTCAAAAAGCCAAAGAAGTATTGGGCTGGGACCCCGTCTATACCCTGGAAGACATGATGCGCACGGCCTGGAATTGGGAGCAGAAATTGCATCAATCCTAAATAAATCATTGATTTCAGCAATCCAGTTTTTTAATTAAAAAACTCCCCCTAAATTGCAGCATACTAAAATACAACAGCATGCTAGCAGACATCCAAGTAACAGGAAACAAAGACACAAGAAGCGGGTTTGGAGATGGTATTCTGGAAGCAGCAAGAGAGAATAAAAACATTGTGGCCCTTACCGCAGATCTGGCGGGTTCTTTAAAATTAAATGGATTCATCAAAGAGTTTCCAGACAGATTTATTCAATGTGGGATTGCCGAAGCCAATATGATGGGAATGGCTGCCGGCCTCACCATCGGAGGAAAAATACCTTATACCACTACTTTCGCTAATTTTTCTACCGGGCGTGTGTACGACCAAATCAGACAGAGCATCGCCTACAGCGGAAAAAATGTAAAGATTTGTGCTTCTCATGCAGGACTCACACTAGGAGAAGATGGCGCAACACACCAAATATTAGAAGACATCGGATTGATGAAAATGCTACCAGGCATGACCGTTATTGTGCCTGCAGATTACAATCAAACCAAAGCAGCTACGAAAGCCATTGCCAACATTGATGGTCCGGTTTATTTAAGATTCGGCAGGCCTGTATGGCCCATTTTTACAAAAGAAGAAGATTTTGTAATCGGGAAAGCCCAAGTATTGTCTAGCGGAAAAGATGTCACACTTTTTGCCTGCGGGCATTTGGTATGGACCGCCATTGAAGCAGGAAAAATACTGGAAGCCAAGGGCATCAGTGTAGAGCTTATCAATATACACACCATCAAACCCATTGACAGTGCTGCGGTAATCGCTTCCATTACCAAAACAGGTTGTGCTGTCACCGCCGAAGAACACAACATCATAGGCGGATTGGGTGATAGCATCGCTCAAATTGCCGCTACCCACTGCCCTATTCCAATTGAGTACATCGGCACCAACGATACGTTTGGTGAAAGTGGTAAGCCTTCAGAACTGCTGGTGAAATATGGCCTAGATGCAGCCCATATTGTAGCGGCAGCAGAAAAAGCCATGGCAAGAAGAAAATCTTAATATTCCTGCTAATAAACCTTTGGGCTAGTAGAAGGTCAAACACTGACTACTGCGATTCAATTGTTTCCTATGACCGAACAGATGGATGATAAAGAACTGTTGATTCGTTTCAGAAATGAAACGAGTAGAGAAGCTGCGTTTACTTCGATCATCAAAAAATACCAGGAGAAACTATATTGGCATATTCGCAGAATGGTTATTGAACACGAAGATGCGAATGATGTGTTACAGAACATGTTTATCAAAGTATGGAGAAGCTTGGATAATTTTAGGGAGGACAGTCAACTTTACACTTGGTTGTACCGAATTGCCACCAATGAAAGTTTGACATTCCTGGAAAAACAAAAAAAACACCCATCTCTCTCCCTCAGTGATTACGATGGTTATTTGACTAATAAAATAACAGCAGATCAGCATTTTGATAGCAATAAATTGGAGTGGAAACTACAGTTGGCCATTCAAAAATTACCTGAAAAACAACGAGTTGTTTTTTGTTTAAGGTATTACGAAGAAATGCCCTATGAAGAAATGAGTCGGGTGTTGGAAACCAGTGAGGGCGCCTTGAAAGCAAGTTACCATCATGCAGTCAAAAAAATAGAAGATTTTATTCTACATCATTAAACATCACTGAAAAAGTACGGTCTAATTGGGTCATGTCACGCAAAGAATACATACAAAAAGAATTAGAAGAACTGCAAAGCAGCCTGGCGACAGCGCCTACAGTGCAGGTGTATACAGTGCCCAATGGTTACTTTGAAGGCTTCGTGACCTCTATTCAGCAACAATTGAAAGGCAGTCTTCCAACCGCTCCATCAAATGTATTCAGCGTACCAGAAGGATATTTTGACCATTTGCCTCAAACCATTTTGAATAAAATCAATACCCCTGCACCCGTGGTGGCCCTGAATCGATCGCGTGCATTTGTTCGTTACGCTTTTGCGGCCTGCATAGTCGGTTTGATTGGATGGGGTGCTTTTTGGATCAGTCAAGATTCAAATACAGCTTCCGATAAAGAACTAACTGCTGCCCTTCTAGAAGCCCACACTATTTTGACCAACAATAATTTTGAGTCAGAAATGAAAAGCTTAACTGACGATGATATTGTGCAGTATCTTCACTTGAACGGAAGCGATGTGAATGCGGCTTTGGTTGCTTCGCTTGCGGATGACAGCAATATTCCATCGGAAGAAGAATATTTATACAATGATCAAACCTTGGATCGTGTTTTGCAAAAACTGAATGTCAAAATGAGCTCGTCTTATTGAGAAAAAAAATATAGACCATGAAAAAAATAATTTTCTTTTTAGTTTTTGGTTTAACCTTCGGAATACATGTGTTTGCCCAGCAACACGAAGACCAAAAATCTCAAAAAATACAGGCTTTGTATATTGCCTACATTACCCGTGAACTGCAATTGAATGAAACAGAAGCCCAAAAGTTTTGGCCCTTACACAATCAGTTTGACGGCGAATTGAAATCGATTCACCAGAACAATCTACCAGAATTGGAAAGTGAAGAAGCCAGCTTAAAAGTTAAAAAAACCTACAGGGATCGCTTCGCTAAAATCATAGGACCGAATCGTACCGATGATTTTTTCAAAAAGGATGCTGAGTTTAGAAAAAAATTGATAGAAAGGTTGAAAGAGCGGCAGGAAAGAAAACAAGACAATCGTTCCAATAAGCGTACTCATCCCTGGCGCTAGTCATTATATTGCTCCTCAACTTTAAAAAATAAAAGTCGGCGATTTGATATCGTGATAAAACAAAAAATTCCATTGCTCAGCAGTCCCCTTTTCACGCCATAGCTGTCTCAACTGCATGGTTTTCTTTCCATCAAAGTCGTATTTGGCTACAAATCTGTTTTTCATTTGCTGCAATTGCGGTGCGTCATCCCCTCCAAAGAAAGCGACTTGATTGCCTTCTTTGATCCAAAAAACCTGATGATATTTGGAATGTGCGCCGGTGCATTCGTATGAAATATATTCATCAATTTGGCCTGTTCCTTCTATCAAATGAACATTTGGTGCATTTTGTAAAGAACGAATTACATCGGGTACATAAGAAAGACTTTGATGCCCGAGGGTATATGACAATTCTTGTTTATTGACGTAGTATTGTGCATGAGGAAAACTGAGTAAGGGCGCCTGCATCGCATCCTTGGAGGCAACCACTCCGCCAGCATGGTCTTTGTGCAGGTGACTCAGCAGCACTTTGGTAACTTTCATCGGATCGATGCCATTGGCCAATAAATTCCGGTGTAGTTGCAAAACCCCCGATGCATCTGTAAAGCCCAATCCCGTATCCAATAAAATGACGTCTTTTTGAGTGACTACCAAAAAGGGTTGTATTTCTACCAGCAAACTACCCAATGGTCTTTGCTGTAAATCATCCTGTTCCTTATTGAATGGAACAAACTCCTTGGTGGCATCAATGGTAAAGGCACCTTCGCTTAAAGGGATAATTGTCATGTTGAATGCTTACGATTGCGATGCGCAAATGTACTCTAGAAAAACGGGATGAAATCAATTAAATAAAATCCATGGTATTACCGCAATACCATTTGTCTATCCGCATCCAATCGGATCAAAATAAAAATCAAGATAGTAAAAGTCAGTAAAGAAGAACCTCCGTAACTCATCAACGGCAAGGTAATCCCAATCACAGGCGCAAGGCCAATGGTCATGCAAATGTTTACGGCTACGTGAAAAAAGACAATAGCTGCCACCGAGTAGGCATAAACCCTACTAAAAGTACTTCGTTGTCGTTCGGCTATGAATAAAATGCGAAGCAACATACTTAAGTATAAAAACATAAGAAGTGCGCAACCCACAAAACCAAAATTTTCAGCCAAGGAAGTGAAAATAAAATCGGTGTGTTGTTCTGGCACAAAATCGCCTTGTGTCTGTGTTCCTTTCAGGAAACCTTTTCCAAAAAAACCACCTGAACCGATGGCAATCTTAGATTGCTTTACATTGTAGTTTTCGTTGTCCGCTTTGCTTTTCTTAGCAGCTGAATTCGCAGGCATATCAATACCAACTGTTTTGCCATCGATATACGGATTGTCTCTGCCAATCATACTAAAAATGCGATCTGCTTGATAGGACTGGAAAACATGCTTGAATAAAAAGGGAACCACAGCGCCTATAAACAGGGCGCTGAATGCCCAAAAACCCACAATAAAAAACAATAAAGAACGATTTCGTTTGATTTTTATTTTAAGCGAATTGATCAATAACAGCGCAATGACCCCTAAGGCAATGATCAATGGTTTGGCCGGAAACAACAGCGTTACTACCAATAAAACACCCATGGAAAAGCCGAGAATAAGATAAATAGGGGGAAACCCTTCTCGATACATGGGCAATAAAAAAGCAAAATAAACCAAGGCCAGGCCTGTTTCATTTTGCAACAATGAAAAAACGATGGGTAAGAAACAAATGCCTGCTGCAATAAGTTGCGACCTTGATTTATCAAAATGAGTATCGGGCCTTGACAAATATTTAGCCAAGGCAA
Organism: Chitinophagaceae bacterium; assembly: GCA_947451985.1. Lineage (GTDB taxonomy): Bacteria > Bacteroidota > Bacteroidia > Chitinophagales > Chitinophagaceae > Ferruginibacter. The sequence goes on from CANGBQ010000031.1 coordinate 5,932, forward strand.
GGGCTGTAAATATCTTACAGGTTTCTACGGGCTGCAAATTCATGAAGCCCAGGGGAATCCAACTTTTCGAGCCATTGACAGTTTTGCCGATAAAAAAAGTGGCAAGCATCAATCCTATTCCGAACACATACAATAAATTGGGTGTAGCGGTAAAAAGCTTGCTGTCGGTAAGCAGAATAAACATAGCTACCACCACGCAAGCGATGAGATAAAAAAACTGTTTACTATAGTTTTTTTGAAAAGCAAATAAGGAGTGGATGATGTCATCATTGGATCGGTACTCAACTGAAAAAATAGAAATGAGCCCAATAATCGATATCAAGCCGAACATCCAGATGAGTCTCCAGTCTTTTCCTTGCAATATTGTTTCTTTTCTTTGATACATATTGTATTCAATCGGATAGTTTAATGTCTAGTAGTGTCCCGAAGCGCATTGGTCTTCTTTTCCTTGGGCAACATGGCTTCTGCAGCCGCAATACTGTCTCTACTAGGTTTTCTATTGTTCTGTTTTTCTTTTCTTATTTTATCCAAATCATCGTTTCCCACTTCATCGTCTTCAATGCCCAAAGTGTCTTTCATTAACTTGATATAGCCTTTAGCCATTAAATAGGCAGGATCGTTGGCATGTCTTAAAGAATCTTGTTTTCTGAGTTCTGAAAAAATGCGAGGAGGCATCAGGTTGAGCTTGGACAATTGCTCAATTCTCGCAAGCCTTCCTTTATCGGTAATCGAATCTTTCAAATACTTTTCAATCATCAAGCCCACAATGGGTGCTGCATAGGTGCCTCCAAATCGTCCGCTGTTTTCCACTACACACATAATGGCAATTTTGGGATTGTCTCTCGGTGCAAATCCGCAGAAGAAAGAGTGATTTTGCTGCTTAACGCCTTTGTAATAGTTTTCAACCGTTCCGGTTTTACCGCAAATAACAATGTCTTTTACCTGAGCGCCTGCACCGGTACCCTTGTCAACCACCCCTTGCATCCCATCGTGCACAGCTTCAAAAATACTGTCAGGAATATTGGTAGGCCTTATCTTTTTTTGGTATTGCGTCAGTTGGTCATAGCGATCGCCACCTTCAATGGAATCCACTACATGTGGCAAGATGTACCATCCTTTGTTGGCTATGTAAGCCATCTCATTGGCTACCTGTAAGGGCGTAACTGTTACTTCCCCCTGACCGATACTCACCGATCTGAAATTGCAAAAATTCCATCTGCCCTTTCCATACACACTATTGTAATATTTGGGCGTAGGAATATTGCCAGATTTTTCTGAAGGAACATCTACCCCCAGTTTATGGCCCAATCCAAAAGCGTACATGTACCGATCCCAATTAGTCAAGGCACTGTCAACAGTAGGAAATTTGGGATTGTTGATCACTCTTTGCATGACGTTGGCAAAATAAGTGTTGTCGGAAATGGTGATCGCACCTCTTAAATCGAAAGTACCCACATCCAAACAGCGCATGGGCTTACCAGTTCCACAACCATAAAAAGCACCGGAACATGAAAAATGCGTGTCTGTTGAAATAACGCCTTCATGTAAGCCAATTAATGCCTGCAAGGTCTTAAAAGTGGAACCAGGAGAATACGATGCACTTACGGTTCGGTTGAGCAACGGCAACGCAGGACTCAAAAACAATTCAGAGAAATGTTTACGTCTTTCGCTTCCGGTCAAGTATTTGGGTTGATAGGTTGGGGCGCTGACCATTGCTAAAATGCCCCCTGTACGAGGATCGACAGCAACAATCGAGCCCAGCTTATTTTCCATTAAATGCTCGCCGAGTTGCTGTAATTCAATATCTATGGAGGTATACAAATCTTTTCCGGCTTTGGCGATGGTATCGTAGATGCCGTTTTCCAATCTTTCGGTTAAACGATTTTTATTGTCTCTCTTCCAATATTCAATTCCCCGCTCACCCATCAATACTTTTTCATAACTGCGCTCCAGGCCGGTCATACCTGCATAGTCCCCTGCTACATAGCCTTCGTTGGGATGTCTTTTCAAAAAGTTGGTATCCACTTCGGCGTTATATCCCAATACATTAGCAGCGGCATCATAAGGATAAGCCCGCACAGATCTTTCTTGCAGATAAAAAGCCGGCGCGAATTTGAACATAGATTCATTCAGCATGGCCATCTTCTCTTCGCTCAACAGAGGCTCAAAAATAGAAGGCCTGGAGCGGCCATTTTTGATGATCAGCTCAATAATCCGTTTTTTAAACTGACTGGTGTCGATTCCTAGAATGGTACAAATGGCAGCGGTATCAATTCCTTTGAGTTTATTGGGCGTCACCATCAAATCGGAGATATTGGTGTTTTGCAGAATGGCGTTGCCTTTCCGGTCAAAGATAATGCCCCTGTCAGGGTAAATCACTTTTCTAAAAGTACCCTGGTCTTCGGCTAGTGTCTTGTATTTGGAGGTGATTACCTGAAGTGTAAACAGTCTGATAATGATAATGACAAACAATGAGATAAAAATCAGACTGATGACATTTTTTCTTGATTGATTAAAAACAGACACTTCGTGATAATTTTATCTACAATGAATAATGAATCCTTAAAAAGATTGGGCTCGGTATTTCTGCTTCCTTGAAAAAATTAATTCTATCACCAAAAGCAACAGCAAACTGATGACAGTTGACCCGATTGTTTTTTGGAAAAAATACCAGGCGTCCCCAAATTGCCAAGCCTCCAAAAAGAAAAGCCAGGCATTGTGAAACAGCATCAAAATGCCTGCATAGAACAAATAGGGCAACCATCCGCCCATGGTTTGGGCAGAGGGCTCTTCTTGGTTGTTTTCCAGTTCCTGCTGCGGAATCATCAAGTTGATTAAAAAAGGTCTTACATAAGCCAACAACACGCAGGCTGCTGTATGGAAACCAGGATTGTGTCGGAAGCTATCTAGGGTAAAACCGAGAACCAACGCTAATATCATCAATAATACCCGATTGATGTTGAAAGGCAACCACAATAAAAATAAAAAATAAATATAGGGCGTAATCATTTGATGCAAGCGAATGGTATCCAATACATATACTTGGAACAACATGAATCCCAGAAATCGAAATATATTTTTGAATAACGTATTCATATGAAAATAATCAACCGATCAACGCTGGTTGTTAAGCTTGTGTAGAATTTGTCGGACAGCTTCCTGGTCTGTATTGTCAATAACATAGACATAGGAAAGGTCTTGAAAATTTGCAATGGTGTTAAAATCTATTTTATAATAATTGTTGCTGGATTCGGTAAGTACTTGTTGCACGGTGCCAATCAAAAGACCTTTAGGGAAAGTAGTGCTGAAGCCACTGGTAATGACCGTATCTCCTTTGTGTACTTTAGCACTTTTGGAAACATTGCTAATTGAAATGATCTTGGGATCTACTCCATCCCAATTCAACGTACCCGTTTCTCCTCCTTTCAACAGCTTTCCGCTGATATGGCTGTCCTTGTGCAATAAAGACATGACCACTGCATATCGCTCATACACTTCTGTGATGATGCCCACTACTGCATTATTGATGTCCACAACCCCCATGCCTGTTTTTAATCCATCCTGGGCGCCTTTGGCCAACACAATGTAATTGCTCTGAGTAGATACAGAATTGGACACTACCCTAGCCATTTGATAGTGATACATACGATGTTGCGAAGCGGAGTCTATTCGAATGGTATCGATGCCGGCTGGGGTGATGCTGTCGGGCAACACATAGTTGGCCTTGAGTTGATTGTACAATTTTTCATTTGCCCTTACCAAAGAATCATTGGTCTGCTTCAAATGAAAATAGTCTAGCACATTGGTGTAGCGTGTGTTGATGTTGCCTGTTATTCTATTGGAAAACTCACCAAAGACAGCATGGTGATATTGGCTGTAAGAAACAATGAGGTAGATGCTGAATGCCTGTATAGACAAAAATAAAATCAGTACAAAGTGTCTCCTAATAAAAAGAAAAATGTTACGCACCCGCTGTTGAAATTTTGAATATTACCTATCTATATCGCAGGAAAGAGAAGCAAGCTGATAAGAGCCAACTATCTCATCACAAAAGGAAACTTGTCGTAGTTTTTCAACGCAATCCCTGTACCTCTTACCACACTCTTCAATGGATCATCGGCTACATGAACAGGCAATTTGATTTTGTTGGAAAGTCTTTTGTCTAAGCCTCTCAGCAAGGATCCACCACCTGTGATGTACAATCCTCTTCTGTAAATATCTGCTGCCAACTCAGGAGGCGTTGTTTCCAATGCTTTCAAAATGGCTTCTTCAATTTTAAAAATACTCTTGTCCAATGCTTCTGCAACTTCCTGGTAGCTCACCATTACCTGCTTGGGAATACCAGTTACCAAATCTCTTCCGTTTACAGGGATATCATCTGGCGGATTGTCTAAATCTTTCATAGCGGCACCCACCTGGATTTTAATTTGTTCGGCAGTACGCTCACCAATCAACAAGCTGTGATACCTGCGCAAGGCTTCCATGATGTCTGCAGTGAATTCGTCACCCGCAATTCGAATACTTTGATCACACACAATACCTGCCAATGCAATAACGGTAATGCCTGTGGTACCTCCACCAATATCAATGATCATATTTCCTACTGGTTCTTCTACATCGATACCAATACCCAAAGCAGCTGCCATGGGTTCGTGAATGAGATAGACTTCTTTAGCACCTGCTTGTTCTGCACTGTCTCGCACCGCGCGTTTCTCTACCTCAGTGATACTGCTTGGAATACAGATCATCATGCGCCAGCTGGGAGCGAACAAAGGTTTTTTCGGATAGACCAATTTGATCAATTCGCGAATCATCAGCTCTGCCGCATTGAAGTCGGCAATTACACCATCACGCAGAGGACGAACGGTTCGGATGCTTTCATGAGTTTTTTCATGCATCATCAGGGCTTTGCGACCAACGGCGAGTAAATTTTTTGGATTGTTTCGATCCAGTGCCACAATGGATGGTTCATTCACCACCACTTCATCGTTGTGAATAATCAGGGTATTGGCTGTACCCAGATCAATTGCAATTTCCTGTGTGAAAAAATTAAAAAAGCCCATATGATATAGAATATACTGTTAGGAATGTAACCTAGCAAAGTTGACGTAAATTATTGGATTTAACAACGACCGGACATTTATTTTGAAACTATTTTTTGCAGGCGTTTCGGGCATTTGAGCGGACTGAAGATGGTCGGTTTTGCAGCCTACAAGAACGGGCACTAAAACTCGTATCCGATGTCTCTTCGGTAATTCATTCCCTCAAAATGCAATTGCCCTAGCATCGTTCTGGAGGCAGCCGCAGCTTCATGAACAGACGGGCCAAAGGCTGTAACAGCCAGCACCCTGCCCCCATTGGTGACCACGTGTAGGTCTTTTCGAAGGGTTCCAGCATGAAAGACATGTATATTGTTGAGTGAAGGCAGGGTCAATCCTTCTATTCGCTTGCCATTGGTATACGCTTCTGGATAGCCGCCGCTGACAGCTACCGTGGTGACAGCCGTAATGGTTTGTACTTGTATTTGAATAGTGTCTAGTTGATGGGTGGCGGCGGCCAGTAGCAATTCCACCAGGTCATTTTGAATGCGGGGAATCACCACTTCTGTTTCAGGATCTCCCATTCGACAATTGTATTCAATGATGTAGGGATCTCCGTTTGAAATCATCAAGCCAATGAACACAAATCCTACGTATGTAAAGGCTTCTTGTTGGATGCCCGAAATGGTAGGTTTGACAATGCGCTCCATCACTTTGGTGCGCAGGGCCTCATCAAAAAAGGGCACAGGACTCACTGCACCCATCCCTCCTGTATTCAAACCCGTATCTCCTTCGCCGATTCTTTTGTAATCTTTGGCTTCCGGCAACAACAGATACTCTTTGCCATCCGTTAATACAAACACACTCATTTCGATGCCTTCCAAAAAGGCTTCGATGACTACTTTTTTACCGGCTTCACCAAACTTTGACTGAACCAACATCTGCTCAAATCCAAGAAGGGCCTCTTCGTGGGTGGAACAAATCAATACCCCTTTCCCAGCGGCCAATCCATCTGCTTTCAATACAATGGGCAAAGAATGCTGGCGTATGTAGGCCACTCCTTCTTCATATTCCTGTTGGGAAAATTCTCGATAAGCAGCAGTGGGAAGATTGTATTTTTTCATGAAAGCTTTGGCAAAAGCCTTGCTGCCTTCTAATTGTGCTGCTTGTTGAGAAGGGCCGATGATGTGAATGTGTTGCGTAGACGGGTCGGAGGTAAAACAATCAAGCAAACCTTTTACCAACGGCTCTTCTGGCCCCACCACAATCATTCCAATTTGATGGTCGATGGCCGCTTGTTGCAAGGCAGCGAAATCATTGATTCCAATAGGCAAATTGGTACCACATGTCTCGGTTCCGGCATTGCCAGGTGCAATAAAAAGCTCATCACACAAAGAACTTTGCTTGATTTTCCATGCCAATGTGTGCTCTCTTCCTCCCGAACCAATGATCAATATATTCATACCAACAGATACGATTGTACGTGTGCAAAATTAGAAAAACTTGAGAGAGTTGACATCTTAATTTTTATTGGCACTTCCTTCAATTGATGTTGATATGTATAATTTCAGTATTTTCAGTCCTTGTATTCAATTAAAGAACCTAAAACAAATACTATGAATGATGTTGTAACTCAAAAGAAAACTCATCCCAAGGGATTATGGGTACTTTTTGGAACGGAAATGTGGGAGAGATTCAACTTTTACGGCATGCGCACCTTGCTGACGCTGTTTATTGTCAACGCCCTCATGATGAGCAAAGAACAATCTTCTTTGATTTATGGCGGATTTCTTGGTCTTTGCTACCTCACCCCGATGTTGGGAGGGTTTGTATCTGATAAATACTTAGGGAACAGAAATTGTATTTTGTTTGGAGGCACGATGATGGCCATCGGTCAGCTATTGCTGTTTACCAGTGCTTCTATTTTTTCTTCGAATATTGAAGGGGCTAAACTTATTTTATACATCGCGCTGGGTGTGATTATTTTAGGAAACGGCTTTTTTAAGCCTAATATCTCCAGCATGGTGAGCAGTTTGTATCCCAAAGAAGAAAAAAGCAAACTCGATACGGCTTTTACGATATTCTACATGGGTATCAATATTGGCGCCTTCTTAGGTCAATTCATTTGTCCGATTTTGGGAGACGTGACAGATGCGAGCGGAAACAGAGATGTGTTTGCATTCAAATGGGGCTTTTTAGCAGCGGCCATCGCCATGCTCGTTGGTTCATTGACATTTTTCTTTTTAAAAGACAAGTATGTGAAAACCCCCGATGGTAGACCTATTGGCGGCTTGCCTTCTAAACACAGTAGTTCTGATTACGAAGAAGGAGAAGCGCAATCAGCACAATTCTCTACTCAATCATTGCTTGTCTCCGTTATTGTATTCATCGGATTGGGATTGTTGTTTCACTTTGCATTTGGACAAAATATTATTTATTCAATTATCTACGGATCGGGCATAACATTGGCTGGATTGATTTTAACAGACAAGTCCCTGACCAAAGTAGAAAAAGACCGCATCCTGGTTATTTATATTGTATCCTTCTTTGTGATATTTTTCTGGGCTGCCTTTGAACAGGCTGGATCCTCTTTGACATTTATTGCAGACAATCAAACAGACAGAAACTTTTTTGGCTGGAACATGCCGCCTTCCATGGTTCAAATTTTCAATGGAGTTTTTGTAGTGATGTTTGCCGTTCCCTTTAGCATGATTTGGGACAAATTGAGGGCGAATGGAAAAGAACCTATCTCTCCTGCCAAACAGGCGATGGGACTGGCTTTGATTGCCATCAGTTATTTCATCATTGCCCACAATGTAAAAGATTTGGGCAACAGCGGATTACTGGCAGTACATTGGTTGATATTGCTGTACCTGATTCAAACATTTGGTGAATTGTGCTTGTCTCCGATAGGTCTTTCACTGGTAGGAAAACTAGCTCCCAAAAGATTTGCATCATTGTTGTTTGGCGTATTTTTCTTATCTAACGCTTCTGGTTATGCGCTCGCAGGAACACTGGGCTCGATTCTTCCGGCTACCGGCGATCAATTCAAATTGGCCAGCGATGCAGGCATCAATTTGCAAGCCATTTTAGATAAAACCATTACACCTACACAAGAACAAATTCAGTTTTTGATAGATAAAAAAATTAGTGACCATTATCCCACATTTGCTGGATTTACGATTCACAACCTTTTTGAGTTCTTTATGGTGTTTGTAATCCTTTGTGGCGTTGCTTCGGTATTGCTGTTTGCATTGGTACCCACCCTGAAGAAGATGATGCACGGCATCAAATAAAGATTTATTCAATTCTTTTTCAAAAGCGGCTCAAAAAGCCGCTTTTGTTTTATAGCGAATTGCCGTACATTAGTGTAGCCATCCAATCGTATGTCCATCAAATTATTCAAATACCTTTCTCCTGCAACCGTTTATGCGACGGCCTGGATTGCTTTCAATGGACATGGGTGGCAATGTTGGTTGCCGTTGATATATGCATGGGGGTTGATTCCATTGTCGGAATTGATACTGTATCCAGACCCCACCAACATGAGTGCGGCAGAAATGGAAATAGCCAAAAAGAACAAATGGTATGATTACCTATTGTACATCATCGTTCCCTTACAATATGCAGCGCTCTTTTATTTTCTACTATCCATGCAAGAAAACAACTTGGATCAATGGGACCGAATAGGCAGAATAGGAAGCATGGGTTTGTTGTGTGGTGCCTTTGGCATCAATGTCGCCCATGAATTGGGGCATCGGAACAATACCTGGGAGCAAGGATTGGCAAAAACCTTGCTGGCCACTTCTCTGTACATGCATTTTTTTATTGAACACAACAAAGGTCATCACAAAAATGTAGCTACCCGAGAAGATCCCAGCAGCGCCCGATACAATGAACCGGTGTATCTTTTTTACATCCGAACCATCCTTTATTCTTACCTCTCTGCCTGGAAAATCGCCAACAAGGATTGTCGAAGAAAAGGAGCTGCCTTCTTTAGTTTACACAACGACATGTTACGCGCACATATCTGGCAGCTGCTGTTGATATTGGCCGTGCTGATTGTATTTGGTGGTACCATCACCCTGTACTTCTTGGTGGCCGCGTTGATTGGCATCTTATTATTGGAAACGGTGAATTATATTGAACACTATGGCTTGGTCAGAAAGAAATCTGCCGAGGGCATTTATGAAAGAACCCTGCCTATACACAGCTGGAACAGCAACCATCCCATAGGAAGAGTGATGTTGTTTGAATTGAGTCGACACAGCGATCATCACTATCTGGCGAGTAAAAAATACCAGGTGCTTCAACACCATAAGGATGCGCCCCAATTGCCCACCGGATATCCGGGCAGCATGTTGCTCTCTTTGATACCCCCTTTGTGGTTTTATGTCATGAATAAAAGAATCAAAGCTATTGCTGCTGCAGTAAAGAATTAGCTTTTGCGTTGGCCATAACGTAGGCCGTGGAATGGATTTTTTCAGCTTCAGAAAATCTTGCTTTTCTACACATCCGGTCCATAATGGGCTTCCACTCCCTTTGCGTTAGGGCGGCGGGATTGGGTAGTTGATGGCAGCGACCACAATTGGCCTGATAAATTTTTCTCCTTCAACCACATTCGCGATCACTGTTTCCTTCGCTTTTTCTGGGACAACTGCTGCGGTAGGGGTTGT
>CANGBQ010000032.1 GCA_947451985.1 Chitinophagaceae bacterium
ACCTAGCATTTAACAGGTTTTCAATCAGCCAATAGCGATTGCGCAATCCATCAAAGGCCTTCCAACCAGAAATACTCTTTCCATCAGGGGCATTGTTAATGATGTTTTGGGCTTTTTGAAAATACGCATCCCCTCCGTGACTGGCAAATGAATCGCCATCCAAGCCAATGATCAAATAAGCGTAATAAGCAAAGAGCGCAGTCAGATTCGACACCTGAGGGTCATTGCCCGACACCCTGTTTTCATTGAATTCCAACTGCTGAAATTCCTGGTATTTAATAAAAATGTTGTCGTCTTTGAAATTAACAATAGGAGATAAATAAGAAGAATTGAAAATTGGGCGGGCAGACTGAATGGTCAAAGAGCCAGAATAGACATTGATATCACTGGTAGACTCAAGATTCAAGAAAAAATTACATTCAATCTTTTCAGAAGGACCATAAGTTTCATTGGTCCATTTCCGATTGTTTAAAAAATTTGTAAGCGACTTCTGAAGGGTTTGAAAAATATTCTTATTGACATTGTTTCCTACCCTGCTGGCATTGATGGATACTGTTGCTTTTAGCTCCTGGGCTTGCAAGCGAGGCGCTCCAATTAAAAAGAACAATATGAAAATGTATTTACGCATGTATAACTTGGAGCATTGTGTGAATGATATCTGTCGCTACCTCTTTTTTGGATTTAACCTCAAAGTCATATTCTTTCAACTGTCGGTCAAAAATAGTGATTTTATTAGTGGCATGTCCAAACCCAGCCCCTGTATCGTTGAGCGAATTCAATACAATCATGTCTGCATTTTTAGATTGCAGCTTCTGCACAGCGTTTTCCTTTTCATGATTGGTTTCGAGGGCAAAACCAATCAGAAACTGGTGGTTTTTTTTAAGGGTGCCGAGCTCTTTAAGAATATCCTTGGTTTTAGACAAGGTGATGGTCAATTCTGTTTCCTTCTTTTTTATTTTATGATCAGCAGGTGTAGTCACCGCATAATCAGCTACTGCAGCAGCCAGAATGGCAATATCCGTTTCAGGGAAAGCCTTCATGCAAGCATCATACATTTCAGCGGCGGTTCTTACTGCAACGACGTTCAATCCCGAGGGTATAGGCTCGGACACTGGCCCTACCACCAACGTAACCTCTGCTCCTCTTTTATAACAAGCTTCTGCCAACGCAATACCCATTTTCCCAGATGAATGATTCCCAATGAAACGAACAGGGTCAATCGACTCATAGGTGGGGCCGGCAGTAATCAAAATCTTCTTGCCCGCTAATTGATCTTTTTCTTTGAAATAATCTGTTAACCAATTCACGATGAAAGCAGGTTCTGCCATTCTACCGGGACCAAACAACCCACTTGCCAATTCTCCAGTATCCACTGGTATCACCTTGTTTTGATACGATTGAATTTTCAACAAATTTTCTTGGGTAGAATGATGGTGCCACATGTCTTCGTCCATAGCAGGCGCCACCACCACCGGACAAGTGGCAGACAAGTAAACGGCCATTAATAAATTATCACAAGTTCCGTGGGCCATCTTTGCCAGCGTATTACAACTCAACGGCGCAATCAACATCACATCGGCCCACCTGCCCAACATCACATGGTTCGACCAAGAATCATTGTCACTCAGTTCAGACAGTACTTGATTTTTGGAAAGAGTAGAAAGGGTTAATGGCGCCACAAATTGATTGGCCGCAGGCGTGGTAATCACACGTACTTCTGCACCTGCTTTCACCAACAACCTGACCAGCACTGCCGATTTGTACGCAGCAATACTGCCTGTGACTCCTAGTAATATTTTTTTTCCTTTCAGCATTTATTAAAAAAACCCCACTGGTATGCGGGGTTAAATTTATTACAACTATTCTAAAAAGAATATTTAAAATATATCATTCTGATTAACTAAATAGATTCTCATCATTTCTGCGGAAGTAAACCTTGTCCTCTAAAAACTCGGTAGTAGCCAGTAAAGCTGGGTTCGGCATGCGTTCGTAGGCACGAGAGATTTCAATTTGTTCTTTGTTCTCATGAATTTCTTCCAAACTGTCAGTATGACTAGCGAATTCCTCCAGCTTATTATGGAGCTCCTCCTTAATGGTAATATTAATCTGATTGGCTCTTTTTGCAATTACAGCAATAGACTCATACAGATTGCCGGTCTTTTCTTTCAAATCAGAAAGCTTTTTTGGCTCTGCAGAACTACTGGTGTTAGCGCTTAATTGACGACGAATTTTGCTCATTTTGAATGGCTTTAATTTGATTGTTACTTAATTCAACATATTCATTTGCTTCAATCAGAAGCAGACTTTCAGGAAAACGATCAGCGAAATCTTGGTACTCGGAAATCACCTTCTCAAATCTTTCCTCTTGCTTTTCGGGCACGCTCATTTTGGCAAACCGATAGTAAGATTTAATGGCCATCAACTTATAATGATCGCCAGAGACAGATTCAGGATAGTTGTTCAATAAACTTCCAAAAGCAATAGCAGCAGCCCTGAACTCACCTAGATTGTAATACAATTGAGCCCCTCTAAATTCTTTCAACTCCAGCTTTGCCCTGCATTTATCAATGATGTCGGTAGCATCCTTAATTCTATCAGAGCCTGGGTGGGTATTGATAAAGGTTTGCATCATACCCATGGCTTTCACGGTACTCACTTGTTCTAATTCCAATTTGGGGGACTGCTTGTAAAAACAAAAAGCCCTCATATAATCCACTTCTTCGGCTTTGCTGCTGGTAGGAAAAACTTCCAAGTATCCTTTAAATAGATTCTCAGCATCTCTGAATAAACCTTGATTGTAGAAACAATAGGCGTATTTATAATAAAGATCTTCAAACTTTTGCGTTCCTTTAAAAACAGGAAATAACTCCTCAAAAAGTTGTTGTGCGTTCCTGTATTTTTTCTTTGTAAAATACGCTTCGGCTTTTGCCAATTTGTATTCGTAATCTGTACTTTTTTGAACTTTACTGAACTCATTACAAGAAGTAAGCAAGCAGCCTCCAATCAATACAGACAATAAGAAATTCGATAATCGCATAAAGAACAGCGAAATTACTTGTTTTTTATTAAAAACTGCTGTTAAAATAACAAAAAGCGACAAATGGGGGCGAATTTACTTAAAAAATAAGGCCCTCATTATGAGGGCCTTACATATACTTTGCGAACTGTTTTATTAGTTCGATTTGATGTCAATCGTATCCTTGTCTCCACCACCTACTTCACAGTTGGTAGAAATTCTGTCTTCAGTAATACCTCCTTGACGAACCAGGTAGTCCTTGGCTGCTTCTACTCTCTTTTGACAAAGTGCTTGAGCAGATTTAGAAGCTTCTGGATATCCGTTCAGGGTTATGGTACATTTTGGATTTGCTTTCAATTTAGCAGCTACTGAAGCCAACAAAGCTTTCGCATCATTGCTCAAAGTAGCCCCTTTGAAAGAAACGCTAGGATAATCAACTGGACATTCAGCAACTGGGTGTTTGCAGCACTCTGGATCTGGGCATTTACCCACACCATCCGCATTTACAGGCTGACACTCAGTTGGGGTTACCAATTGTTTGTCCATATAATCAGGAACACCATCGCCATCTGTATCCTGAGATACACCATGTGAATCAACTGGAGCACCTTCTGGAGTATTTGGTTCGCGATCTAATTGATCCACTACACCATCTCCATCTGCGTCATCAAACACAGGCTTGGGGAATTTGGTATGTCTTGGATTGTTCAATTCTCCGTAAGCATAATCCAAAGGATTCAACCACCACAATGGCTCAACAGATTTTGCACCCAAGTTGAAGTTCAATCCCAAAGAAAGATAGTTGTAAGAATCCCAGTTAGGGGTCAAAGCAGCATCACCCAGTGGATGTTCTTGCCATTGCTGACCATCCAACAAATCATCATGAATAAAAGTATGACGATCTTCTAATGCGATGTTGATTCTCTTGCTCAATCTTACAGATACCCCAGCCAAAACAGTGGTAGAAAAACGAAGCGTTTGATCACCTATGATGGGTCTGCGACCGCCTGCATTGCTTTGAGCGGCTGTCTCATACGTTTTGTCCATGCCATTCTTCAAGGCTTTCAAGATGTCTTTTCTGTTTTTATACTTTGTGGTATGATTGTTGAAGATGTCAGCATACAAATCGCTGTAATCAGTTCCTTCTGCTTCGTTTCTGGCATTGATGAAAGTTTCATATGCAGTAGCACCGATACCAGCACCCGCATACAATGAAATGCCGGTTTTGTTTTTGTGGAAACGAATATTATTCAAATTCACAATTCCCTGCAAACTGAGGTCTTGAGATTTGTTTTTGTAGTTATAATACACCAACTCACTTGCTTGACCTGGGATACTTGTACCAGATACAACAGGCGCGCTGTAGATTGTGTTTAATGCTGTGTTGTTACCAAAATTTTCAGAAGCATTCCAATTCAAACCTTTGGCAACACCGCTGATGTATTGTAGTCTTAAAGAAAATACATAACCAATCGCTTTTCTAACATGTGCTCCAAAACCAAAAGTTGGAATGACAGTAGGAACATCTGAAGAAAGATTGAACAATCCTCCTGATACACCTATTTCCCACATGTTGCGTGGCTTCGCAGGAAAGTTGTAGGCATGGTTCCAGAATTCGTTTTGTTGTGGCATTCTTTTACGAGTGATCACTGAAGAGTCATACACATCGTAACCACTACCGCTGGTAACTTTTTGAGCGAAAGCACTTACTGAGAAGAACAAGATAATCGCCAGTAAAAAATTAATTTTTTTGGTTTGCATAAATGGATGGTTAATAAATTTCTGAATATACTAGTTGTTAGGATGCAAATTTATTTAATACGTAGCACACCCCCAAAAAAATTACTCAATTATTTATAGGTTGCTGTTTTTCATTGAATTAGCGCTTCAAAAAGCCTAATAAAATAGTCGATATACCTCTATATATTTTATTTTTTCACTATACATACTTCAAAATAAATTAATCATCTAAATACTTTGAAGGCCAACCCAGGTGAACTAAATTGCCAAATAATTACCATGGAGAGTATTCAAGACACAATCGGTGCTGAACTGAAAATATTTGAAAACAAGTTTTCAGATTCGCTGCGTTCCAAAACGCCCCTGTTGGACCGTGTCATGAAATACATCATCAAAAGAAAAGGCAAACAACTCAGGCCCATGTTTGTGTTGTTGAGTGCAAAACTTCATGGCGCCATCAACGACAGCACATACCGGGCAGCCACACTGGTAGAGCTGCTTCATACGGCTACTTTGGTTCATGACGATGTGGTAGACGAATCAATGGAAAGAAGAAATTTTTTTTCCATCAATGCCATTTGGAAAAACAAAATTGCCGTGTTGGTAGGCGATTACTTATTGTCAAAAGGGCTATTGCTTTCCACTAGTAATGAAGAATTTATCCATTTGCATATTCTTTCTGATGCAGTCAGAAAAATGAGTGAAGGCGAATTGCTGCAGATTGAAAAAACCAGAACACTCAATATCAGCGAAGATATTTATTTCGAAATCATCCGAAATAAAACCGCTTCCCTGCTCGCCTCCGCATGCGCCGTTGGAGCTTATAGCACCACCCAAGACTCCCCAATAGTAGAACAAATGAAATTATTCGGCGAGAAAGTCGGTGTTGCTTTTCAGATTAAAGACGACTTATTAGACTTTGGATCTAGTTCTATTGGGAAGCCGACTGGAAATGACATCAAAGAAAAAAAACTGACCCTGCCGTTGATTTACACCCTTAACCACATTGATAAAAACACCCGGAAACGTTTAATATACATTATCAAAAACGAAAATAAAAAACCAGACAGTGTTAAATTTGTAGTGGACTATGTGTATCGTTCAGGCGGCATTCAATATGCAACAGAAACAATGTATCGCTACCGGGATGAAGCACTTGCCATCTTGTATACTTTTGAACCTTCTCCCGCAAGAAATGCCTTGGAAGAATTGGTTAGATTTACCACAGACAGAAAATATTGATGTTGCAAAAAAGATGGAATATATTACCTGCCAATCAAGATGCTGTTCGGCAGCTTAGCCAGGCACTTCAAGTCAATGAAGTCATTTGCACCATTCTCACGCAAAGAGGAATCACCACTTTCGAAGAAGCCAAAACTTACTTCAGGCCGGCATTGGATATGCTCCACAGCCCTTGGCTGATGAAAGACATGCATAAAGCTGTCAACCGGATCGAAAAAGCCATTACTGGAAATGAAAAAATATTGGTCTTTGGTGATTACGATGTAGATGGCACTACTGCTGTCGCTTCGTTTTATCAGTTTCTTACAAAAATTTATTCCCCTGAGCAGACTGACTTTTATATCCCCAACAGGTATACCGAAGGTTATGGCGTTAGCAAAAAAGGTATAGACTTTGCTGCGGACAATCATTTTTCATTGATTGTTTGCCTAGACTGCGGCATCAAGTCGGTAGAACTCATTGAATATGCTGCCACCCTTGGCATCGATTTTATCATTTGCGATCACCACCTTCCTGGAAATGAATTGCCTGTTGCAGCTGCTATTTTAAATCCCAAGCAATCGGATTGCCCCTACCCTTACAAAGATTTGTGTGGTTGTGGTATTGGCTTCAAATTCATGATGGCACTCGCCGAACATTTTTCGCTGGAAAAAGAAGAATACAATTGTTACCTAGATCTGGTGGCGACAGCCATTGCAGCAGACATTGTCCCTATGACCGGGGAAAACAGGGTGTTGGCTTATTGGGGCATGGAGCAAATCAATCAACATCCTTCTCCTGGCATCAAAGCACTGATTGAATTGGGCGGACTAAAAAAATCGCTGACCATCAGCAATGTCGTTTTTGTGATTGCACCTAGGGTTAATGCCGCCGGAAGAATGGATGATGCCAGAAAAGCCGTTAGCCTTTTCATAGAAAAAGATTATAAAAAGGCATTGCAGCTGGCTGAACAACTGCACTCCGACAATGCGGACAGAAAAGAAGCTGACAGCAGCATTACTCAAGAAGCGCTAGAAATCATACAATCCAGTGAAGAACTACTGAGCAGAAAATCATGCGTATTGTACCGCGACCATTGGCATAAAGGAGTGGTTGGCATTGTCGCATCTAGGATTATTGAGCATCATTACAAACCAACCATCGTACTGACCAAAAGTGGCGATTTGGTCACCGGCAGTGCCCGCACCGTGAAAGACTTCAATTTGTATGAGGCCATCTATGCCTGTCGGGAACATTTGGTAGCGTATGGCGGGCATTTCGCAGCAGCTGGCTTGAGTATGTTGCCGGAAAAAGTGAATGCGTTTATTGAAAAATTCGAATCGGTTGTTGCATCTAGCATCGAAGACAGCATGTTGATTCCCGAAATCATCATAGATGATCAAGTAGAACTTTCTGCCATCAATCCTGCTTTCTATAAACTCATTTGTCAGATGGAACCTTTCGGTCCCGAAAATATGCGGCCGGTATTCTTAGTGCGAAACGTAATGGATACAGGATACTCCAAACTGTTGAAAGAAAAGCATGTCAAATTTTCGGTGCGTCAAAACAATTCAGTGCTGACCGGCATCGGATTCAATATGCCTGATACCATTCATCAATTGCAAAGCAAAAAGCCGCTAGACATCGTTTTCACGCTGGACGAAAACGAATACATGGGCAACACCACCATTCAGATGAAAGTGATCGATTGCAGATTCAGCGATATCAATCATTAGGCTTGCTCTCCCAACAATTCGATGCTTCTGTTGATAAAGCCTGTCAAGTGGTTTCCTTTCAGCATACCTTGTGACAGCAAAGCCAAATCTGATAAGTTGCTCACCAGCTTCTCCTGACGAGCGCTGTCTTTCTCTTCCAATATCGATTTATAAATGGGGTGATTCCCGTTAATGGTGAAAGTCACTTCATCAGGCATGTTTGCATAAAATGCCGCCATGCCCCCGCCTACTGCTGCCATATCTTTCATCCTGCGCATCAATTCGGGTCGGGTAGCCGTAATGGGCGCACTATTTTCACTCAGCCCTTGCACTTCTACTGTCAACTGCAAACCTTCTACCGGCTTTTCAAAAAGAGATTTTAATTTCTCAGCTTGTTTTTTGGATAAGACACTTTCTGCTGAGGCTTGTTTGTCTATCAAATTATCGGCAATGTCAGAGTCTACTCTGGTGAATTGTGTATTTTCCCATTTCATTTCCACGCTGTTGATAAATGCAGCGTCCACTAGGGTTTCCATTTTGGCAACCACATAGCCTTTCGCAGTTGCCTGTTGAATAAAGGCATCCTGTTGCACGGGTTGAGTGGTATATAAGATAACCTGCTTGCCCTCTTTGTTTTTTTGAAGGGTTTCAGTTGCTGCCACATATTCTTCTTTGGTATAGAACTTGCCGGCACTGTCTTCCATGACAAAAAACTTATTGGCTTTTTCAAGGAACTTGTCATCGGTCATCATGCCATATTTGACAAACAATCCGATACTCTCCCATTTTTCTTCGAAGGATTTTCTGTCTGAGGTGAAAATCTCTTCGAGTTTATCGGCTACTTTCTTAGTGATGTGGGCATTGATTTTTTTCACGTTGGGATCTCCCTGTAAATAACTTCTGCTCACATTCAATGGAATGTCGGGGCTATCAATCACTCCGTGCAGCAACATCAAAAATTCGGGCACAATATCCTTCACTTCATCCGTTACAAAAACCTGGTTGCTGTACAATTGTATTTTGTCCTTTTGAATCTCGTAACTCTGTTTGATTTTAGGGAAATATAAAATACCCGTCAAATTGAATGGATAATCTACATTCAGATGAATCCAAAACAAAGGGGGTTCGCTAAATGGATACAGCTCCTTGTAAAAATTCTGATAATCTTCTGTGGTCAATTCAGAAGGCTTCTTGGTCCATGCGGGGGAAGGATTGTTGATTTGTTTGTCCTCAAAAAATATGGGAACGGGCAAAAATTTGCAAAACTTCTCCAAAACTGTTCTGACCTTATGAGGCTCTAAAAACGATTCGCTTTCTTGGTTTAAATGCATTACAATCGTGGTACCTCTTTCAGATTTATCCTTCTCTTCCAATACAAATTCCGGACTTCCGTCGCACTCCCACCGAACAGCTGGTGCATTCTCTTGAAAACTTTTACTAAATACTTCTACTTTATCGCTCACCATGAATGAGCTGTAAAAGCCCAATCCAAAGTGCCCGATGATATTGCCTTCGTTTTGCCCTTTGTATTTTTCCAAAAACTCTTCTGCACCGCTGAAGGCCACTTGGTTCAAATATTTGTCTATTTCCGCAGCCGTCATCCCGATACCATTGTCGGCAATACTTAAGGTTTTATTATCCTTGTCAATTGTTATATCTATTCTCAATTCACCCAGTTCTCCCTTGGCCTCCCCGATGGATGACAATGTTTTGAGTTTTTGGGTGGCATCGACTGCATTACTGACAAGTTCGCGGATAAAAATGTCATGTTCGCTGTACAGAAACTTCTTAATGATGGGGAAAATGTTTTCTGTTTGGACCCTGATACTTCCCTTTTGCATAGTTGTAAATTTTGATTTTTATTATTCAAATAGAATACCAATCCGGTTAATGCTGACAGCTTGACACAAAACCCAGTAAATAGTGATAAAAAAAGTGCCCCATTGCTGGGGCACCTGAATGACACAAAGCCGTTCGAACAATTATTGAACAAGGACTTGCTTCAAGATCGTAAAGTCAAGATTCATGACTTGCAAGGTATATACACCCACCGGCAATTTAGCAGGCAAAGTGAAAGAATCGTCAATGAAATCGACTTGTAAAACAAGGTCTTTTTGGAATACACGCTGGCCAGCGATGTTGATCAATCGAACGAAATAATGTCCGGGTGTGATTCCACTCAGGCTATAATGAACCGTACCTCCTCTGACCAATGGAGTTGAATACACCACCAATCCGGCAGGAATCGCATCAGTATAGAACTGCTTTTGCTCACCATATGAAATACTGCTACCGTTGATGGCATAGGCCCTGTAGTAGTAGGTAGTATTTTGAACGAGACCTGTAAGATGGCTAGAGAAAATAGAAGCGTTGATGTTGGATGAGGAAACCTTGATGCCAAATCCGGGTGCAAATCCGTTGATACCGCTATATTCGATTCCATATTCAGTAACCAGTGAACATCCTCCATTCACAATTTCACCCAATAGATCAGCTTCGTGCACTGCCACAGACAAGGTATCTCCTGTTACAATAACAGCTCCGCCAATAACTCCGTTACCCACTACAGGTACATTTACAATAGACGGAATACCTCCTCCGTCTACTGGGATATCTCCGCTGTAAGTTGTTTCTGCTGTTGGGCTGAATAATACATAAACTGTTTGTGAAGTAGTCCCTCCACCTTGAGGGATATTCAACGTTGCAGTATAGGTACCATTTGAACTGGAAGAGAATGTATATCCTGCCAATGGACCAACAACAATATCTGCATTCGTCAAATTCGCGCCATTCACTACAAATGAATTAGGACCTGCAACAGTATTAATACATACATCACCAAAGCTTGTCAGGTTGGTGGCAGCAATAGCTGCATTGGTAATACCCGTTCCGGTTAATGCTACATATACAGTGGTCACTACCCCTCCGCCAGTGATGGAGAGATTGCCTGATTTAACACCCATGGACTGGGGAGTGAATCTCACGTATACAGGCGTTGCATTCAATGTTGCAGCAGTGAACGCAATGGTGGTTGATGCACCCCAGGTACTGTTATCATTTGAAACTTCGAAATCGGTAGAAGGAGCTGTAATGGTAATATTGTCGGGTGCACCTGATAGGTTGGTACCACTGAGGTCAAAAGACTGAGATGCTGAACTGGTCAACATAACGGTATTGCCAAACGACAACGTCTTTGGATTGGCAACAAGTTTAGGACCCACGACTTCCACATTGACAGCGCCTGTAAATTCTAATCCATTGCTGCCTGCTGTAGCAGAATTGAAACCCCATCCACCGGTAGTGGTTTGTCCACTTGCATAATAGCGAATGTAAACCGTGGTACCACTAGGCACATTTTGTAGATCAGCAACCCCTGTAACATCAACAGACAATGTAAGTGCTGTGCTCGTCGACGGGCTTCCAATCAATGTAAAATTGGTGCCATCCAAGCTATAGGCATACTGAGAAGTAACGCCAGGAGTAGCATAGAATGATGCGGTTCCGGCAAACTTAGCGTTTATGCTTGTCAGTGATACACTATATCCGGTTGCTGTTTGTAAGGTTGTTTGGAAATAATCTGTATTGGTGGTTGCGATGCCTTCATTCTTAAAACCAACGGTTCTGAATGAGTTGGCTCCTGCACTGGCAGCAGCACCTGCACCTCGTGTAATATCACTTAGGTTTCCGGCAGAAACCAAGTTGGCATCAAAAGTAGTCGCAGCTAAGGTAGCAATTGAACTGTACCCGTTGAAGTCCCATGCAGCAATGACTGATGCAGCGGGTGGCCCCACTGTGCTGGTGGTGAAACTAGATTGAGATCCGTATACAGTTGAGCCACCTGCAGTTGCATAGGCCACATAATAATAGGTAGTAGAGGCTGTTAGACCAGATAATGTAACAGAATAAGATCCAGCTGCCTGATTGGTAGAAGCTGAAGCCGTTCCTGTGCCTGGGGTAAAGCCGTTGGTTAAACTATACTCAATACCGTAGGCAGTTACTGCAGCACATCCTGCAGTGTAAGAGCCTGCTAAAGTTGCACCCGTTGAACTGATAGCAGAAGAGGCTCCGGTTGTGGCAGTAGCACTGGTATTGATTCCAGCACCCACCGCAGATACATTTACCGAAGTAGCACCTCCTCCTGAAACAGGAATATTTCCATTGTAACTATTCACTGCTGTTGGTACAAAAGACACATATACGGGGGTACTCGCGAGGGTGCCTCCCGCTTGAGTAATTGTCAAAGTACTGGTATAGGTTCCATTGGATGCATCAGAAAAAGTGAAGCCCGCCAAAGGACCAACAGTTATGTTTCCAGCAGTCAAAGCAGCGCCACTTACTGAAAAAGTATTGGGCCCAGCTGTTGTATTGATACATACATTACCAAATGAGGTAAGTGAAGTTGCGTTAAGGGTAGGTGTTACTGGAGCGACAGGCGTACCATTGGTACTGCTGGAGGGCGTTCCTGCACCAACAGAATTGACAGCCAGAATTTGAACAGGATAAGTAGTTCCGTTGGTAAGGCCTGTAATAACAATCGGACTAGATGTTTGTGCCGGTGAACAGGGTGTGAAGGTAGTTCCTCCATCAGTAGAATATTGATAGTTGGTGATGGCCGATCCGCCATCCGCACCTGCCGTAAAAGCCACAGTGAGCTGACCGTTACCTGGTGTGATAGATGTAATGGTGGGAGCAGCCGGAGCAGTAGCCGGTGTTCCAGATACGGTCCAATCTATTGTTACATCATCGATTGCCAAACCATGATCGCTAACTGTTTGGTCTCGGTCATCCCACTTCAACATGATGTATTCATTATTTGCCAGAGTCAACCCTGGTATTGAAATGCTTGTTAATGAAACCCGGTTGGCAGATGCGTTCCCATCCAAAGCCCCAGCAGTTCCTCCGGTGATAGGACTATTTGTAATCAATCCTGTAACCATTGTCCAACCAGTATTGGCATTTGGATTTAAAGAAGTGATGGCGCTAGAAGCAATCTTATAATAGAAAGTGTCCCCTTGCGCAGCCGCCGCAGAATTTCTCCATTGCTCTAAAGTATAGCTGACCTTCATATCAGTAATGGTAACACCAGAAGTGTTTTGTAACAATATGCCATACGCAAAACTACCAGCAGCAGCATTGCCAGATCCAACCGAACCCAAAGCACGATCCGTACTGCTTGTTGTACCAAAACTATAAAGGCCTCCAGAATTAGAAGAACCATCCCCAGCAACAATAGTGGTTCCAGTACCAGTTCTTTGTGCGTACCAGTTGGCAATAGTAGAATTATCGGTCCATGTGGCTGACGAGGTATTGATCAAACCATCAAAATTCTGAGAGTAGGTGCCGCTCGCTGACATTGTCAATTGGGCATTTGCATTCATAGAAAGCAATAAAAAACCCAAAAAAGCAATGACAATAAAGCGGGCCTTGCTGAAACAACGACCTACAATGGGTAGAAAACTATTTATCATAAAAGATATTTTAATAAAAATGTAATGTCTCTTTCTTACATCTTTGAGCAAAGAGCCAACAATGAAGCTGGCTCTTTTAATGAATATTTATTATAGTCCCAGTACTTGGATATTATCAATTTCCCAAGTAGAAGAACTGCCCGGATTGGTACCATCATAAACGAAGGCGATGTACACCGTACCACTGAAAGAACTGATATCAATGTTTCCAGATGGTGTGTAACCAGGGAAATTGGATGCACTTACAGGAGACAATGCAGCTTGTGCAGTAATGTCTGTCCAATTGGCCGTCCAGGGATTACCCGTGCCAGTGTAAGATCCATCATTGGAAATAAGAATTTTCAAAGCAGCAGGACCATTGCTAGAGTAATCTTGCTGAGTCGCAAAACTTAGCGTTTCGTTGGTAGTGTTGTTCATATTGATACCAGCAGTCACCAACCAGGTTTTTACTTGAGCAGGCGCAGGAGTAGCTCCAAAAGCCGTTAAATAAGCATACTTATTGTTGCTGTAAATTTTAGCAGAATAGGTTCTTGCACCCACTTCTGAAATATTTGCCCAACCATTAATAGCCACTGCATTGTAAGGGGCGGTAGAAGTAGCATTTTGTGTTTCAAAATCTTCATTCAACAACACAATGGTTCCGGGAGGGGGTGCCCCACAACGTCCATTGGTGAATTGAACATCTTCGGTATCACGAAGTAACAATTGCTTGGTAGTGGTACTGCTAGTAGGAGAAGAACGATAGATGGTATAAATAGCAGTAATGCTTCCATTGCCTGTTGGCACATGGATGCCAGCAAAATTGGCATATCCACTGGTACGAACCGTCGTAGTCAAGCTGCTACCACAACCCAAAGAAATCAATCTATTCACGGTACTCTTATAAGAAGAAGTATCTCCGTATGTTTTAGAAGAGTCTCCTGCTACAAATTCATATCCATCCAATTTCACCAATGCATTGATGTAACGATTGTCCAAAGAAGTACCCAAATCGTTAATGGATACTGAAAGGGGCTCCACTGGATTGTTTAAAGAACCACCAATCAAGTGATCATTTACAATAGCTCCAGGAATACCTTCAATACTAGGTAAGCCATCTACAATGGCTTTGTAACCCAATACCATATTACTGTAAGAATCGGTTAATGTAAGGCCATTACACTTTACATATACCCTTCTTCCTACTGGATAACTTGCATACAAACTATAAGCATCCACCAATAATTGAATGGCACCGGTAGTGTCTTGGATAAACAATTGCTTGTACATATTACCGCTCTTATCATTGGCAACCACAATACCAGAAATGATTACATCTTGAGTGATCAAGTCATACACGCCTGGAATGGTGTGGTATGATTTTAAATTTTGAATGCTTGTATTGGCTACAATGTTTACATCTCCTGGTCCGGGAGGTGCATCAAATGTTTTCTTACATGCACTGAAAGTGACCAATGCAGCAATCAAAATAACTGCTGATAAGAATTGTTGAATTTTGTTCATGTTGTTTATTTTAAAAAGTTTAATTGTTTTTATCATTAGAATCGTAAAGCTACACTAGCCAAGAAATTGGTTCCATATGCATAGAACTTTTTGGCGGGAAACTTATCAATGTTTTTCTCTGCATAATCAAATCTCAATTGCTCATATCCTCCAGATACAATGTTGGTGTTGTTCAACAAGTTGTTTACACCTACATTGAATACCAAGAATGTTCTTTTGCCCAAAGATTTGTAGCGATTGTTCATTAACCATGAATAACCAAAATACAGATCAACGGTGTGCTGAGGCTTCAATTTGGTTTGGTCGAGAATTTGTCCCCACAAAGCAGAAGATGGATCAATGCCATTTACAGCATCTGCCGTTCTTCTGATAGGGTTGAAATCCAACCACATATCATCAAAATAATTATAGTTCAGGTTTACATACCAATATTTTGGCGAACGATAATTCAATCCTACATTGTATGCTTGTTGTGGTGTGGGCACATTGTAATTCTTTGAATAAATCAATTGATCTTTTGCGATGATGGCTGCACTGTTATCCGAAGTTACTGTAGCCACTTGACGGGTGTTGTAGGTATACTTACCAATGCCTGCAACCGCATTCAGTGTCAAGCCCCTTACCAAAATCACTTCCGCTCCTAATTCTACACCTTTGTGCTCTTTGCCAATATTGTTCAAGGCATAATTCACCACTGCTCTCAATTGGTCGTTGTAGAAAGTGAGCACGTTGGTTTGGTGGGCAAACGTGGTGTAAAATCCGGTAGCTCTGAATTTTACAGTTGGAGAAATCAATGAATAGCCTCCTTCGATAGATGCTAAGTGTTCATTGCGAAGATTGTCTTGAATATAGTCTCTGGTTCTAGGAGCAATGTAGGCGTTTTCGAAAAACGGTGCTCTCGTTTCATATCTGGCATTCAAGAACACATAGTTCATTTTGGCAACTTTGTAACTCAACCCTGCTTTGGCAGCATAATTGTAAAA
>CANGBQ010000033.1 GCA_947451985.1 Chitinophagaceae bacterium
AGAAGGAAGACATGATTTGTGCATCGCGCTAAGGGTTCCTGTTGTCATAGAATCAGTCACCGCCATGGTATTGGCAGACGCATTGATGCATCCATCATTGAGTCGATAATAAGCGATTTATCTTGAGGGATTAAAAATATTCTCTGCGTTGTGCGTAGTGACACTAGCCACTTCTTCTACAGTACATTCTTTTATAGAGGCAATTTTTTTGGCTATGTCCATGAGATAAGCGCTTTCATTGCGTTTGCCACGATGGGGCACGGGCGATAAATAAGGTGCATCGGTTTCCAAAACGAAGTATTCCAATTGAATTTCTTTCAATACCAAATCCAATCCTGCATTTTTATAGGTCACTACCCCACCAATGCCAAGATAAAATCCCAAATCAATAATTTGTTTTGCCTCACTGGTACTCCCGCCAAAACAATGAAAAATTCCTGTTAAACCCCGGCCGGCGAACTTGGCCACCACATCAATGGTTTCTTGGGTGGCATTTCGGGTGTGCAAAATAATGGGCAATTGATATTGCAAAGCCCATTCAATTTGCTGTTCGAGGGCAATGTATTGTTCTTTAATAAAAGACTTGTCCCAATAAAAATCCAATCCTGCTTCTCCAATGCCAACAAACTTTCTTTTCTGTAACCATTGTTCTACTATTGCCAGCTCTTCTTGATAGTTTTTTTTGACGTAACAAGGATGCAGTCCCATCATGGCAAAACATTGGTTGGGATATTTAAGTTCTAGCGCCAATAAATCATCATTGGTTTCGCTGTCAATGGCTGGCAAATAAAATTTTTGCACTTGTTGTTGAACAGCCCTGTCCATCACTGCATCAATATCAGATTCAAACTCTTTCAGGTATAAATGACAATGGGTGTCTACAAACATTCGGGTAAATTAGTTTTGGGTTGGAATAAATATTTTATTACAGCTAAAGCCATTTTTATGAAAATGTTCTAAGGACTTAGGCAACACATAGGCCAGCCTTGGAAAAGCTTTTTCACTATCATGAAATACAATAATGTCACCTGCTTTGTAATTAAGCAAAACATGGTCTAAACATTTTTCCTTTGACAGTTTTAAGTCAAAGTCGCCACTCAATACCGACCACATGATCGTTTTCATTTTAAAACGAGGCAACTGTAAATTTTTTAACTGAAATCGACTAATTCTACCATAAGGGGGCCGAAACAAATGACTATCGATTCTTTTTTGAGCCAGGCCTATATTGTCTAAATATTCCTTGGAGGCCGTTTTCCAGCCATTTAGATGGTTGTGCGTATGGTTGCCCACCATGTGTCCTTCATCAATGATTCTTCGATAAATTTCAGGATATAACTCTACATTTTTACCAATACAAAAAAAGGTGGCTTTTGCCTGGTGTTTTTTTAATTCATCCAATACAAATGGAGTTATCGTTGGATGGGGTCCATCATCAAATGTCAAAAACACCTCTTTTTGAGAAGTCGACATTTGCCAAATGCAATCTTTAAAAAAATATCGGAGCCACTTGGGTGGCCTGATAAAATAAAACATACTGCAAGGTAAAGAATAATTAGGGCGCATGAAAAAGGCTGCCTCAAAGGCAGCCTGAAGATATTTGTTCCAACCTTTAAGGTTAGTATGGAAGTATGACTGTTCTAACCAATCCGTTCACACCCGTCCAAACCAATTTAAAATAGTAAGAAGCCCCTGCACCTGGACAGCTGGCAGCATTGCCGGAAGCATCCAATCCAAAAGTAACCACTACCTCTGCAAACAAACGTTTGTGGGTGACCTGTCCGCTGACCAATCTAAAATCACAATCCTGGCGAATGACCATGGGCTGGGTAATAACTGTTACAAATGCATTTCCGAAACGATTGGTTCCCCATTCTGCGATACCGGTGGTGGTACCATCTGTATGGGTGCCGATGGTAGAGACCACAATGCCATTATTATAGGTGAAAGTTCTTCTTTTGGCTACTTGCCAGGTGCGCTGCGAGCCATCATCAAAGGTAATCTGCATACCTGCACTGGCTACATCATGTACGATGGTACCCAGGGAAGCCAGGTCTCTCAAACGACCACCCGACACATTCGTAATGGTTCGCACACCATTGATGGTAATGCTTTTATTGTCACTCAGACGTGTAATCCGGAGGTTTTGAATATTCATCGTCAGCACCGCACCTGCATCCACCCAATGTTGGGTAAGGGGCATGGTCAATACCACCACACCAGTACGCGTTCTGGTACCAAGACAATTGGTGCCATTAAACGTAATGGTAATCCTTCTCAAAGAAACGGTTGAATCCATTGAAACAGTTGCGTCACAAATGAGGGAATTCAACCCGCTGACTTTTCCATTGAATGCCGCAAAGCCATCAATGACTACATTCACATCATTGTCAACGGCATCCGTTTCGTTTGAAAAACGGGATTGGTCCTCGGTGTGGGTGGTCAATTGGGTGCCATTGTCCGACACATCGTTTTTGGTACAGCTGGAAAAAACAAACAGCGCTGACAGGGCTGCTGCACAGAAGAAAAGGCGTGTATTTTTCATATCAGTCAATTTTAACATGTAAGGCTATAGACCCATACCTGCCTATAAAGTTTAATAGGAAACAGGTAGCATTGAAAATTACCTTAAAATTCCCGCAATATTTACCTACTGACACTTATTAACTGATCCTTAACTTTGCAGTATGAGTAAGAAAATAAGGGTTCGATTTGCCCCTAGCCCCACAGGGGGTCTCCACTTGGGTGGGGTTCGGACTGTTTTGTATAACTATCTGTTTGCCAAACAACAAGGGGGCGAATTCATCGTGCGCATTGAGGATACTGATCAAACAAGATTTGTAGAAGGAGCCGAACAATATATTTTTGATTGCCTCGCCTGGTGCGGATTGGTGCCCGATGAAAGCCCTCTTCACGGGGGAGCATATGGCCCCTATCGACAAAGTGAAAGAAAATCGCTCTATCGGGAATATGCCGAAAAGCTGGTGGAGCAAGGACATGCCTACTACGCATTTGATACTCCCGAAGATTTAGAGCAGATGCGCAACCAATACAAATCTGCCGAGAATCCCGCACCTCAATATGATGGAAAGGTCAGGCTGAAAATGAAAAATTCACTCACCCTTCCTGCTACGGAGGTAACAAAAATGCTAGAAACCGGCACGCCGCATGTGATCAGAATAAAAATACCTGCGAATGAATCAATTGCTTTTCAAGACTTGATCCACCAGGAAGTGCGCTTTGATTCCAACTTAGTGGACGATAAGGTATTATTGAAAGCCGACGGGATGCCTACTTATCACCTGGCAGTGGTCGTAGATGACTACCTAATGAAAATCACCCATGCATTTAGGGGAGAAGAATGGCTAAGCAGTGCACCTGTTCATATCTTATTGTGGAAATATCTTTTTGGATTGGACCAGATGCCTGCATGGGCTCATCTTCCATTGATACTAGGGCCGAGCGGAAAATTAAGCAAGCGAGACGGAGCTAAATTTGGCTTTCCGGTCTATGCGATGAATTGGACAGATCCCCGATCCAATGAGTTGACAGAAGGATTTAAAGAAAAAGGATTTTTACCTGAAGCATTCATTAATTTACTGGCCATGCTCGGCTGGAACAGCGGCGAGGAAAAAGAATTGTTTTCTTTGGAGGAATTGATTCAGGCGTTCTCCATAGAAAGAGTACATAAAAGTGGGGCCAAATTCGATTACGAAAAAGCTAAATGGTTTAACCACGAATGGATTAAAAAAACACCTGTTTCCCATTACGCAACTTTTGTAAAACAATATTTTGCTGGGAAAGGTGTTGAAATAAAAGAGGAGGCATACTTTCTATCGGTATTAGAAAAAGTAAAAGACCGTTGTACCTTGTTAAGTGACTTTTACGAGCAAGGCATTTACTTCTTTGAAGCGCCTGCGCAATTAGACGTCACGGCAGCAGTATCGAAATGGAATCTTGAAAAAGCATCTTTTTTTGAAAATTTTTGCCAGCAATTGGAAGCCATTCCGAATTGGACTGCGTTGTCCATTGAAGAATCATTCAAACTATTGGCGACAGAAAAAAACATCAAACCCGGAGAACTCCAATTGCCCATGCGCATCATGCTGGTGGGGGGTAAGTTTGGGCCGGCGGTATTTGAAATAGCCCATGCCATCGGAAAAAAAGAAACAATTGCAAGGGTTCAAAAAGCATTGCCTATTTTTAATGCATCAATATGAACAGACCGATTAGAGTACTTGTAGCCAAAGTAGGATTGGATGGACACGACAGAGGTGCCAAAGTGATTGCCACCGCATTGAGAGATGCAGGAATGGAAGTTATTTATACCGGACTGCGTCAAACGCCAGAAATGGTTGTGAATGCTGCGCTGCAAGAAGATGTGGATGCCATTGGCGTAAGCATCCTGAGTGGTGCCCACATGACCGTGTTCCCCAAAATTATTGCGCTCATGAAAGAAAAAAACATGAATGACGTGCTTCTAACCGGAGGTGGTATTATTCCTGCCGAGGACATGGAGGCGCTTACCGCAATGGGTGTAGGACAATTGTTTGCACCCGGAACCACTACCCATGACATTGCCCATTACATTGCTGACTGGGTGAAAGCCAATAGAAGTTTTTAACCAAATAATGCATACACATGTACAACACCTTGTTGACTCATTTGGAGAATGGCATACTAACTATTACCATCAATCGTCCGGAAAAATTGAATGCACTGAACAAAGAGGTATTCAATGATTTGGATGGTGTGATGGACGAAGTGTACACCCATAAAGAGATTAAAACCGTCATCATCACCGGTGCAGGCACAAAGGCATTTGTGGCGGGAGCTGATATTACAGAATTTGCTGGTCTGAACAAAGAAGAAGCCAAAAAACTAGCCAAAAGAGGACAAGACGTTTTCTTCAAAATAGAAAATTCTCCAAAACCGGTGGTGGCTGCTGTCAATGGTTTTGCACTGGGAGGAGGCTGTGAACTAGCCATGGCTTGTCACTTTAGAATTTGCAGCGACAATGCCAAATTTGGTCAACCTGAAGTCAACCTGGGTTTGATTCCAGGTTATGGAGGCACGCAACGATTGACACAATTGGTGGGAAAAGGCAAAAGCATGGAATTGCAAATGACAGCGCAATTAATGGATGCAGCAGAAGCATTGCAATGGAAATTGGTGAACCACGTGACCACTCAGGAGCAATTGTTAACCAAAACAACTGAAGTACTTCAAACCATTCAAACCAAAGCTCCAATTGCTATTTCTAAAATAATTGAATGCATTAATATTGCGGTGGTGAGCGACAGTGCTTACACCAATGGTACTACAGGTTATGACAAAGAGGTAGAATGCTTTGGGGAATGTTTTACCACCAGTGACATGAAAGAAGGCACCAGTGCATTTGTAGAAAAAAGAAAACCACAATTCAAAGGTGAATAAAATAATATATGATGGAATACAGAATTGAGAAAGACACCATGGGGGAAGTAAAAGTTCCTGCGGATGCATATTATGGAGCTCAAACCCAACGCAGTATTGATAATTTCAAAATTGCACAAGACATCAATCGAATGCCCAAAGAAATTATTGAAGCGTTTGCCTTTTTGAAAAAAGCGGCGGCGTTGACCAATTTCGAGGCCGGTGTTTTATCCAAAGAGAAAGCAGAATTGATTGGCACCGTATGTGATGAAATTGCGGCAGGCAAATTAAGTGATTATTTTCCTTTGGTGGTATGGCAGACCGGTAGTGGAACACAAAGCAATATGAATGTCAATGAAGTGATTGCTTATCGGGGACATGTATTGAATGGCGGGCAATTAAGCGACAAAGAGAAATTTTTACACCCCAACGATGATGTAAACAAATCGCAATCCAGCAACGATACTTTTCCTACGGCTATGCACATTGCTGCCTACAGAATTTTGACTGAAGTCACTTTGCCCGGAATAGAAAAGCTGAGAGACACTTTAGCAGCCAAAAGCAAATCGTTCATGAAAGTAGTGAAGATTGGACGAACACATTTTATGGATGCCACTCCATTAACCGTGGGACAAGAATTCAGTGGATATGTTTCGCAGTTGGATCACGGTATCAAAGCCATTAAAAATACTTTGTCACACTTGAGCGAGTTGGCATTGGGTGGAACCGCCGTTGGAACAGGCATCAATACCCCTGATGGATATGCTGAAAACGTAGCCAAACACATTGCAAGCCTAACAGGCCTGCCCTTTGTAACTGCCGAAAATAAATTTGAAGCCTTGGCTGCACACGATGCCATTGTAGAAGCCCATGGTGCTTTGAAAACAGTAGCCGTAAGTCTTATGAAAATTGCCAATGACATTCGGATGCTTTCTTCTGGACCCCGCAGTGGCATCGGCGAAATTTTTATTCCGGACAATGAACCCGGCTCTTCTATTATGCCAGGCAAAGTCAATCCAACCCAATGCGAAGCCCTTACGATGATTGCCGCTCAAGTAATGGGAAATGATGTTGCCATCGGTATTGGTGGAAGCAATGGTCACTTCGAATTGAATGTATTTAAACCATTGATGATTTATAATTTCTTGCACAGTGCTCGCTTGATTGGCGATGGTTGCGTTTCTTTTAATGATAAATGTGCAGTGGGTATAGAACCCATCGAAGCAAACATTCAGAAACATGTTGACAATTCACTCATGCTGGTCACTGCCTTGAATACTAAAATTGGATATTACAAAGCGGCAGAAATTGCGCAAAAAGCCCACAAAGAGGGAACTACTTTGAAAGAAATGGCGGTCAAGCTAGGCTATTTAACAGCCGAAGAGTTTGATGCCTGGGTGATACCTGCTGACATGGTAGGTAAAATATAAGTGGCTCAATCAACAGATTTGTATCCACTAAAAAGCCGTTTGTATCAAACGGCTTTTTGTATGAATCTGATTCAATCTTTTCTGGATTAAGAAACCTGGGTAGCATCGTCCACCAATGCTTTTGTTTCGATGGTATGGCCCACCGTTTGTTGCTGACGATGGCGATTGAATTTTTTCTGAAAAACAATAATGCTGATGACCCCACCACTGATGGCCGCATCGGCTATATTGAAAATTGGACGGAAAAACTCGAAATCTTCTCCGCCCCAAACCGGAACCCAAGATGGAAAATGCCCTTTGATAACAGGAAAATAAAGCATGTCCACCACATTGCCATGCAAAAAAGAGGCGTATCCCTGAGACGACAATGCCGCTAATCCTTCATAATACCCGTAGGTGTTGTTGGCAGGATTGAATACCATGCCTTTGTCAAATATCATTCCGTAGAAACAAGAATCAATCAAATTCCCCAAGGCACCTGCAAAGATCAGGGCAGCGCAAAAAATAAATCCATTGTGGTATTTTTTTTGAATGATGTGTCCAATATACCAAACACCAAAAACAACAGCACCCATTCTGAAAATGGTCAAAGACAATTTGCCAATGTTTCCACCAAATTTCATTCCGTAGGCCATGCCTGGATTCTCTACAAAGTATAATTGAAACCACTCACCCCATACCATCTGAGATGCATGCAGGGGGAAAGTTGTCTTAACATAATATTTCAGGGCCTGGTCCAACACCACCACCGCTACAACAATCAATACAACATGTAATTTTTTCATAATCAGATAATAAATATACTTGAATGATAAATTTGCATCAAGAATTATTCTTGAAAATATACTCTTTTAACCCTGTGAGAAATATTGGTTAAGATTTCATAGGGAATGGTATGGGCCCAACCAGCCATGGTTGTAACAGAAAGGTCTTTTCCAAAAACAACCACTTCATCCCCCTCCACTGCTGATATCCCTGTAATATCCAGCATGGTCATATCCATACAAACATTTCCAATAACAGGGGCCAATTGTCCATTGACCAGCATGTTGCCTACACCGTTACTGAATGACCTGGCATATCCGTCGGCATAACCGATGCGAACAGTGGCAATAGTAGCATCTTGGTGCAAAACCCCGCGCCTTCCATAACCAACCGTTGCACCTTTGGGCAATTGTTTGATTTGAGAAATAGTGGTTTTTAAAGTGGTGACGGCCTCAACGGGATATTGACTGTCTACCCCATATAAGCCAATGCCCAGACGAACCATATCGAATTGTAAAGAGGGATGTCTTTTGATGGCTGCAGTATTAGCGATGTGCTTGATACAAGGATAGCCAATGGCTGATTCAATTTGTTGCGCCATCTTCTCAAACAATATTCCTTGTTGCTGGGTGAATGCATCCTCTGCAGGATTTTCACTGGCCACCAAATGTGAAAAAATGGACCGAACCACCAAGGTGTCATCTTGTGATAACAATTGACACAAAGCAGACATTTCTTCGGGCATAAAGCCCAAGCGATGCATACCGGTATCCAATTTGATGTGAATAGGATAACAAGTAATATGGTGGCGAAGTAAATGTGATGTAAACGCATTCAAAATAGAAAAAGAATAGAGCTCTGGCTCTAGTTGGTATGTAACCAGATTTTCAAAGCCAATGGGGGTGGTATTCATCACCATGATGGGTGACTGAATGCCTGCTTTCCTTAACTCAACACCTTCATCAGTATAAGCCACTCCTAAGTAATCAATTCCTTCTTGCTGCAGCAAATTGGCTATTTCATAACTGCCACTGCCGTAGCTAAATGCCTTGACCATTGCCATGAGTTTGACAGCGGGCTGGACTGCTTTTCTATAAATAGACAGATTGCTTCTCAATGCATTGAGATTGATCTCCAATACGGTTTCGTGAATTTTCTGTTCAAGCACAGCACCAATCCTTTCAAATGCAAACAAACGGGCCCCTTTCAATAAAATGGCTTCGTTTTGAAATTGCATCACATCCACTTTTTTCAAAAAATCATCTGTGGATACAAAGAATTGAGCATTGGGCAATGAACTGAATAGTGCAGCATGGGCAGCCATCTCCGGACCAATGCCAATAAATCGAAAAAGGTTTTTCTGCTGTAAAATATTGGCAATGTCTAGGTACAAAGATTCAGCTGCTTTTCCTGATTGCAGCATGTCGCTTAAAAGGACTGTCTTTTTAGGATGCTGGTTTTGTTGCATCAGAAAATCCAAGGCAATAGTAAGCGAATTGATGTCACTGCTATAACTATCGTTAATAATGGAGCATTGAGAAACACCTTGCTTCAGTTCCAGGCGCATAGCCACCGGACGAAGCTCCTTCATGGCCAATGCAATAGCAGTTGTAGATAAATTCATCGACAACATTACAGCTGCACAGGTGATGGCATTAAAAATAGACGCCTCATCGGTAAAGGCGATTGTAAAACTAAAATCAGTATGTAAATACCTAGCGTGAATAATCGTCTCTGTGGTTTTTTTATCAACTTTCGTGATACAAAGATCCACTGCACCTTGATGACCCCAACAAAACAATCGAACCGCTGGGTTCACTTGTTGGGAAAATGTCTTTACAGCATCGGCTACCATAGAATCATCTGCGGAGTATACAATTGTTTCGCATTCATAAAACAAGGAAAGCTTTTCGTTTATTTTTTGTTGTAAGGAATGAAATCCTTCTGCATGGGCGTCCCCCATAAAGGTCAATACGCCAATGGTAGGCTGGATGATGGACTGAAGCTTTTTCATTTCGGCTGGCTGCGAAATACCGGCTTCGAAAATACCAAGAGTATGCTCCGGTTTCATCTGCCATATACTCAGAGGTACTCCAATTTGAGAATTGTAACTTTTAGGACTTCGAACAATGTGAAAGTTGTCGCCTAACAATTGGTACAACCACTCTTTGACAATGGTCTTGCCATTGCTTCCGGTAATTCCAATGACAGGATAACTGAATTGTTTTCGATGAGCAGCAGCCAATGATTGCAATGCTTGCAAAACGTTTTCGACCAGTAAAAAATTGGCTGTAGGATATTGATCGATGACAGACGAAGAAAGTTTCTCAGCAATGACAAAGCTGCGTACTCCTTTTTGGTAGAGCTCATCCATAAAGTCTAAACCTTTTCTTCTGGGACCATCCAAAGCAAAAAAGAGGGAAGATTGAGGAAAAGATACTTTACGGCTGTCTAATAAAAGCGTATCCACTGCAACAGCCCCATCGCCTTGCAGCAACTTGGCTTTTATCATTTCAACAATATCTGATATAGTATAACGCAATGGTTTTTTAATAATAGATTATCGAATATCTGGGGGCACTCCTTTCTTTTGATGATATATAGAATACAAAATAGAACCAAGAATACTTGACACAATCACCAGCAGCGATAAAACCACTTGGGTGTTGGTGTCTATCCATTGAGCAATCCACGGCTCCGCCAACATTTTACTGCCAATAAAAATGAGTACAAAAGCAATCCCTTGCTGCAAATAATCAAATTTAGAGACAGCTGATCTAAGCAGAAAGAACAAACTCCTCAACCCCAGCACCGCAAAGATATTAGAAGTATAGATAACCATTCTATTCAGGGAAATTCCCATCACCGCTGGAATAGAGTCCAATGCAAAAACAAGGTCAACGACTGCCAACAACACAATGACAACAAACAAGGTGGTATAGACAGGTCTTCCATTTTCTCTCACTACATACCTGCCCCCTCCGTCGTGTGCAGCCAAAGGAAGATATTTCTTGAGCCACAAATAGACTTTTGTTTCCTGCGGCACCATTTCCTGTTCTTCATTGGCGGTGAACATTTTGTATCCTGTATACAACAAAAAAACGCCGAATAAATATAAGATCCATTCAAATTGATGCACCAAGGCAACACCTACTGTGATGAAAAGAACCCTGCAAAAAATAGCCATTAGAATACCCGCCAACAATACCCTTCCGTAATGAATCTCTTTGACTTTGAAAGCATTGAAAATAATGATGAAAACAAAAATATTGTCGACACTTAAACTCCACTCCATGAGATAGGCACTGATGTATTGCAAAGCCAATGTGCGTCCATTTTCAATCCACATAAAAACAAAAAACCCAATAGCAAGCGCAATCCAGAATAAGGTTTGGAGCAATGCCTTTTGCATGCTGACCGATTGATTTTTTTTGCTTAACAAGCCTAAATCAAACAACAAGGCCAATGCCACTACAACAATAAAAACCAAATATGATAATTGCGAAGCGGTCATACAGAATTAATGTGTGGTATATTTTCTCTTTCGAATCCACTGAAAGAGTGCTGCAAATAAAATCACCAGCAAGACAGGAGCCATTATGTTAATGACTTGCCATTCCAACTGATAAGCACTCACTTTTTTGTTATCCAACAGCCTCAATACATAATCTTTTGATTTGGCTTCTGATAAACCATGCTGGTCTACCAAGTAATCCAACGCATTCAATAGAAAATCTTTATTGGCGAAAGGAAATTCTCTTTGAGTACCAAAGGTAAATGGATTCATGCCCATGGGTGTCGGCTGATTGCCTTTTACAACGGTATTTAAAACCATGTCACCATCAGACACAACAATCATTTTGTTATCGCGGGTACAAGCAGGTAAAAACAGCTGATTAGCTAAAGCAAGCGAATCCTGCATAGCGGTGGTAAGCCGGTTGGCAAACAGTGAGGAGAACTTTCCTTCTAACAATACCGCAACAGGAATATGTGGTGTCTTATATTTTTCATTTTCCGGGGCCGTCACATTTTCTGCACCGCTGATCAAAGCAGGCGTAGCGATTGTGCGGGCATTGCTGGAAGAATAAAGCAAAATGGTTTTGGAAATACCTTCGGCCTCAATGGTATCGACCGAATTGACAAATTTTCCAGAAACATACCCAATATTTTTGGTAATGACGTTGTTGGGATTCGCCTCCAAGACGGGAAAATAATTCCAAGGCAACAGTTCAAATTGACCATTTCCATTGACATCAAAAGGAAGATAATCGCACTGCAAATCCATCAGCAAATTTGAATTGATGCGAATGCCATATTTGAAAAGCTGGTCTTCGAGATTCAGTTCCCTGTCGTATGCCACCACTTCATTTTTAATTTGCAAGCTGTCCATTTCGGCATTCAACTTGTCTATATATACTAGTACTTTGCCGCCTTGCATGATGTATTGGTCAATCTTTAATTTTTCAACATCGGTAAATCTTTCAGTAGGTTTTACCAACAAGAGCACATCAAACAATGGAGGTACAGCGGGTTGAGCATTCAAATCCAATGTAAAGAAGGAATAATTGGGCTTCAATACATTTTCAACCAAATCGTAGGTATTATACCCAGTAGGTTCCCCATTGCCTATTGCATACCCTATTACAGGCTTTTCTTTTTGAATCAATTTTGACAGTGCATGGGCAAAACTGTATTCTAACATCGCTTCGGCGCTGTTGAGTTCCTGAAAATTGATCAAAGGTGTTTTGCCCTTGTATAATTCGATGGGAAACAACTGGTTGTTATACGTTATCAATCCTACTGGATACAACAACTGTTGTTGCTGTCCTTCTTTCACTTGAGAAGTCAAATTGATGGGCAATAGTCCCATAGAGGTCAAGGTGTCTCCATAGGAAACATTCGTGCCTTCCACCATGTCTTCTGGTGAAACGAATTGATAGGTCAGCTTGCTGCCGGCTACATCTTTGAAGGTTCTTAAAATATCATCCGTAGCAATAGACAAACGCTTGAATCCACTAGGCAAATGGCCTTTTAAAAAAATCTGGATCGAGACAGGTTGATCGACTTTTTTCAATAGTTTTTTGGTAGGCTCACTCAGGGTAAATCTCTTCTCATTGGTAAAATCAATGCGGGTGTGCCAAAGGGAAGCGCCCCAGTTGATTAGGAAAACAACCACCAGTGCCGCCGGAAGCAAAAGTCTTTGACTGAATATGCTAAACATTCTCTTTCTCATCTTTTCTGAATGTTTTTAGCAGTGATCGATAAAGCCAACCAAATGATGCTCAGGAAGTATACCAGGTCTCTGGTATCCAATACCCCCCTGCTGACGCTCTTGTAATGAAAATCAATTCCAAGCATCTCTATGAAATAATCAGCCCCTCCCATGAAGAAAGTTAGTTTGCTGATGGAAGTACATCCAATATACAGGAGCAGACAAACAAAGCCGCTCAATAAAAAGGAAACAACCGCATTGTTGGTAAAGCTGCTGCAGGCAATGCTAATAGAAGAAAATACAGCGCCCAATAAGAACAAACCAATATAACTTCCGATAATACCTCCGGTATCAATAGTACCGGTAGCACTCAATGCCGAAATGGTGTACACATACACCAAAGTAGGAATGAGCACCAAAAAAACAATTAAGACAACAGAGCAATATTTACCCCATACAATTTGCCAGTGAGACAACGGTTTGGTTTGTAAAATCTCAAAAGTGCCCGATTTGTATTCATCGGCGAATGAACGCATGGAAATGGCGGGTACCAAAAAAAGAAACACCCAGGGTGCGAGGTCAAAAAAAGCTTCCAAGCTGGCATACCCATTGTTGAGAATGCTGGAATCTTGTAACAAAAAAAGCACCACCCCATTGATGAGCAAAAACAAAATGATGGCAATATAGCCTGTCAGGTTGCTAAAAAATTGTCCGATGTCCTTTTTACAAATGCTCCACATACCATTGAAAATTAATGCAATTTACTATTTATCACAGGAAACCCGCTCACTGAAAAAAAACCGGACAGAATGATCAGATTGGCAAAAATTTGAGCAGGAAGAAGACAAGTTATGAGCCGACTAAAAAGGGCAAAAAATTGGTCAAAAATCACTCCACATGAGTGCCCAACAATTCAGCAAAACCAAGGCTGGGGGAATAGGTAGACCCGTTTAACATTTCGTTAACGATAAGTTGAAAAATTAATGAGACAAAAAGCTAGTAGTACAGATCAAATCTGTACTTTTGAAAGACAAAATAAATCTATTTACATGAAAAAAATTGCTTTTTTGTTAATGGGTTGCACCTTGTTTACCATTGGCTGTAAAAAGGAAGACCTTGCTGATCCCAACGCAGTAGTAGATGGCAACAAAGTTGCTGCTCACAGATGTGCCTCCTACGATGTATTGACTCGTCAATTACAGGAAGATCCAAGCTTGGCAGGCCGAATGAAAGATATTGAAGATTTCACCGCTCGTATTGCACAAGACCCTTCTGCCAATCGTTTGGTGAATGGAGTGATTGTAATTCCTGTGGTGGTGAATGTATTGTACAATACCACCGCTCAAAACGTTTCAGCTACGCAAATTGCATCTCAGATAACCGTGTTGAATAACGATTATAAGGGTACGAATACCGATTATTCACTTACACCTACAGCATTCCAGTCGCTTAGAGCTGGTGATACAAAAATTCAATTTGTGTTGGATACCATTATTCGCAAGTCTACCACCACTACCAGCTGGAGTACCAACAACTACATGAAAATGTCAACCAAAGGCGGCATCAATCCTACCAGCCCGACCACTAAATTGAACTTGTGGTGCTGTAATTTGGGTGGAGGTATTTTAGGTTATGCTCAATTCCCAGGTGGAAGCTCTACTACTGATGGTGTTGTAATCGACGACAACGCATTTGGAAATACTGGTACCGTAGCCGCACCATACAACAAAGGAAGAACAGCTACACACGAAGTAGGTCACTGGTTGAATCTTCGCCACATATGGGGTGATGCTACTTGTGGCAGTGATTTAGTTACTGATACGCCTACACACAATGCTGCCAATTATGGCTGCCCAGTAAGCGGACACAAATCAACTTGTACAGGTACACCTGTAGAAATGACCATGAATTACATGGATTATACAGACGATGCCTGCATGTACATGTTCACCGTTGGACAAAAAACCAGAATGAACGCTTTGTTTGCGACTGGTGGCGCAAGAGTAAGCTTTGCACAACCATAAGTATCCCTATATCATATTAAAAAAAGCTGTCAATCTTTTGACAGCTTTTTTTATGGGTATCGCCTAAACTTGAACTAGATTTGAACTTTAGTACTAAAAAATGATTAGAAGAATTCAATTTGTTGTAGGCTATTGGCTGCTATGGCTGGTTGTCTTTGAATTGGCCCGGTTTTCTTTTGTTGTATTCAACCCTGCGCAATCTTCGCCCCTTCCATTCTCGGAA
This sequence comes from Chitinophagaceae bacterium, assembly GCA_947451985.1. Classification (GTDB taxonomy): domain Bacteria; phylum Bacteroidota; class Bacteroidia; order Chitinophagales; family Chitinophagaceae; genus Ferruginibacter. The sequence goes on from CANGBQ010000033.1 coordinate 15,070, forward strand.
TTGATGAGCAGTTTTTGGCATGGATTCAGAATGGATGCTTCGATGATCAGTTATATTGTTTTGACTGTTTGCTTGTTGACATTGGTTCAATGGGGATTTTCAACATTCCCT
>CANGBQ010000034.1 GCA_947451985.1 Chitinophagaceae bacterium
AATTATGCTGATGGAAGTTTCAACGTGCCTTACAGAATGTCTTTTGGTTATTCCAATCAAAATGGTATTCTTAAAACAGATCGTTTCGATCGTTTTTCTACCGCGATGAATTTTGCTCCTAAATTCTTTCAAGATCATTTATCAGTAAACATCAACGTGAAATATAGCAACACCAAAAAGCGTTTTGCTGATGAAGGTGCGATCGGATCTGCCGTTGCATTTGACCCTACACAACCTGTATACACTTCCAATCCAAATTATGGTGGTTATTATGAGTGGTTGCAATTGGATGGCAAGCCCATCGATTTGGCTACCCGCAACCCATTGGGATTGCTAGAGTTGAGAAACAATAAATCAAATGTAAATCGTTTGGTATCTAATGTTCAGTTGGACTACAAATTGCACTTCTTACCTGATTTGCATTTGCAAGCAAATTTGGGCATGGACAGAGCAACGGGTAGCGGTAATGACAATATCAGTGCGTTGTCTGCTACTAACTACAAAACAGACGGAAGATATACGCACTATGTACAAAAGAAATTCAACTATTTAGCGGATGTTTCAATGTTCTATGCTAAAGAGTTAAAGAACATCAATAGTAAAATAGACGTATTGGTGGGACATAGCTATCAAGATTTCTATAGCAGAGACAGCAGCTATGCATCTTATGGCGAAAATGGCCAGGTAATTCCTACCAGCATTCCTACTTTTTCATACAATAAGCCTCAATACAGATTGGAGTCTTATTTGGGAAGAATGAACTTTAGTGTGGCTGACAAATATCTATTGACTGCTTCTATTCGTAGAGATGCAAGTTCTAAGTTTTCAGCAGCTAACCGTGTTGGTTATTTCCCAGCAGCTGCTTTTGCTTGGAAATTAAAAGAAGACTTTTTCAAAAAGTCTAGTTTTGTTTCTGATTTGAAACTTCGTTTGGGATTGGGTGTTACCGGTCAGCAAGATGGCATCGGATACTATACTTACTTGCCAGTGTATAACCAAAGTAACACAACCGCACAATACCAATTTGGAGACTATTACTATAGTTTCTTGAGGCCTTCTGCCTATGATGCCAACATCAAATGGGAAACAACTACTACTTCTAATATCGGGTTGGATTTTGGTTTCTTGAACAACCGAATCACTGGTAGCATTGATGCGTATCAAAAGAAGACCAAAGATTTGTTGAGTGTGATTCCGGTAGCGCCAGGTTCTAACTTTGATATCAGCTTGCTGACGAATGTGGGTAATATTACCAATAAAGGTGTTGAATTAACAGTAAACACTACACCCGTTAAGCGTGATAACTTGACTTGGGATTTCGGATTCAACGTAACGTACAACGAATCTAAGATCACCAACTTGTTGAAACAGCAAGATGCCAACTTCCAAGGAATTGATGTGAGTGGCATCAGCGGTGGTACAGGAAACAACATCGGTAAATTTGCAGTAGGGTATGCACCTTTTGTATATAATGTATATAAGCAAGTGTACGATCCTACAACCGGCAAGCCGATCGAAGGGTTGTATGAAGACATCAACAGAGATGGTAAAATTGATGACAACGACCGTTACCTCTACAAAAAACCAGCACCTGATTTCATGTTTGGTTTGAACACTGCTATCACCATCAAGAAATTCACGCTGGGTTTGGCTGGCCACGGTATGATTGGAAACTATTTGTATAATAACTACAAATCTGGAAACGGCGTATTGAGAACCATCAAGAATCCAATTCAATTTGTTGGAAACGCTTCTAGCAGTTACCTGGAAACTGGTTTCAGCAACAATCAATATTTATCTGATTACTACATTGAGAATGCTTCTTTCTTCAGATTGGACAACATCAATTTGGGATACAATCTGGGAGACGTGCTTCACAAGAACACACAATTGAGGGTTTCAGCCAATGTTCAAAACGTATTCGTGATTACGAAGTACACTGGAGCAGATCCTGAAAATGCTAGTTCAACAGGTGTAGACAACAATATCTATCCTCGTCCTAGAATTTACTCAATTGGAGCAAATCTTGATTTTTAATTTTTTAAAATAACCTTTGTATGAAAATAAAAATTGTAAACAAAATAGTCTTAGCCTGTGCGGTGGCAGTTGTCATCTCATCTTGTGCTAAAAAGTTGGATTTGTATCCAACCAACGATCTGACGCCAGAAAAAGCCTATGCAACTGCTGCCGGCTATAAGAGCATGCTTGCTAAAATCTACGGAACCTTGGCGGTTACCGGTAACGTAGGACCTTCTGGTTCTCCGGATATTGGTGGCGGATTGGATGAAGGTTCTCAGGTAGCATTCATCAGAATGTTCTTCAATTGCCAAGAATTACCTACCGATGAAGCGGTGGTAGCTTGGAATGACCAGACCATCAAAGATTTTCATGGTTTGAAATGGACCAGTGCTGATCCTTTCTTGAAAGGTATTTATGCTCGTCCTATATATAACATTACTTTGATCAATGAATACCTTCGTGAAGCTACTGATGCTAAACTAGCTGAAAGAGGCATCACTGGTACAGAGGCTGATGACATCAGAAAATCAGTAGCTGAGGCTCGTTTCTTAAGAGCTTTCAACTATTGGGTAATGATGGATTTATTTGGTAAATCTACATTCATCACTGAAAGTGATTTGATTGGTGCTTATACCCCTCAAGAAATCAGCAGGGCTGACTTGTATACTTATATAGTAAATGAGTTGACTGACATTGAAAGCTCATTGGCCGCTCCAAGAACCATGGAATATGGTCGCGTAGATCAATCAGCAGCTTGGGCATTATTGGCTCGTATTTATTTAAATGCCGAAGTGTATACTGGCACTTCTAATTTCAACGGAGCCGTTACTTACTCTAAAAAAGTAATTGACGCTGGCTATTCTCTTCATAGCAATTACAGAGAATTGTTCATGGCAGACAACGACCAATGCACTGATGAGTTGATTTTCGCTATCAATTGCGATGGGTTACATACCCAGGCATATGGTAATACTACTTTCTTTGTGCATTGCTCTTCTGGCGATGATCACAATGATTATGGAGTAGGTGGTGGCTGGTATGGATATCGCTCTACCAAAGGATTGGCTGATAAATTCCCTGATTTGACAGGATCTACCGATTCCAGAGCCATGTTTGTGACTTCTTCTTTCGGTGTATCTGCTCCTCAAATTGAAATTGCTGATATTGGTAATTTCAGTAATGGATTGCATGTCAACAAATACAGAAACATTCGATCTGACGCTGGTGCAGTATCTGATCCTCAACGTAATTTCTCTGATGTAGATTTTCCTGTATTCCGTTTAGCTGAAATGTATTTGATCTATGCAGAAGCAACCCTTCGTGGTGGCAATGGAGATGCAGGTTTGGCATTGGGATATGTAAATGCATTGAGAGAAAGAGCTTTTGGCAATACCGGTGGAAACATTAGTTCTCCTCAATTGACATTGGATTTCATCTTGGATGAAAGAGCAAGAGAATTGTACTGGGAAGGACATCGTCGTACCGATTTAGTTCGTTACGGATTGTTGACTTCTTCTACTTATTTGTGGCCTTGGAAAGGGGATGTGCCTTCTGGGACATCAGTAGACGATAAATACAATTTATTCCCTATTCCAGCTGCTAACAGAACAGCCAACCCTAACTTGACTCAAAACGCAGGTTATTAATTTAATATTCAAATATTAAAATCGCACACAATGAAAAATATATTTAATAAATTAACCCTGATTGGAGCCCTTGCTCTCTCCCTGGCATCTTGTAAAAAGGATGAAAACAGAATTGAGTACTTAGGCGGTACCAATCCTACAATTTCTGCTAATAAAACCGGCAGTATTCCTTTGTCTTATCTAACAAAAGATGATGAAGCAGTAACTTTTAGCTGGACCAATCCTGAATACCAGTTCACCACTGGCATCAGCTCTCAAGATGTAAACTACATTTTGGAAATTGATACTGCTGGAACCAACTTCACTAGTCCTAATGTGAAGAAAGTTTCTATCAGCAAAGACCTGTCTACTACTTTTACCCAAAGTCAGTTCAACGATATTTTGTTGAACCAATTGGTATTGGTGCCAGGAACTACCTATAATGTAGAAGTACGTGTAACGTCTTCACTGGTAAATAGCAATGCTAAATTAACTTCCAATGCGTTAAGCTTTGCGGCTACTCCATATGCCATTCCTCCAAAAGTAACCCCTCCCGGAACAGCGCCTGATTATCTAGATGGTCAGTTGTTTATGGTAGGAAGTGCTACGCCAGGAGGCTGGAACAATCCTGTGCCAGTGCCTTCACAACAGTTCACCAGGGTTTCTGCTACTTTGTATGAGTTGACCCTTCCTTTAGTGGGTGGCGGTTCTTATTTATTCTTGCCATTAAACGGCAATTGGGGCTTCAAATTTGGATGCTTGGGTTCCAACAATACGAATAATCCTGATGGGGATGATTTCAAAGCAAGTGGAGGCGATTTCGCTGCTCCAGCTGCTCCAGGTACTTACAAGATTACAGTTGATTTCCAAAGAGGTAAATTCTCTGTGGTTAAACAGTAATGAATATTTAGCATAAAATTTAAAATAACAATTATGAAATTATTTTTTAAAACATTCATGTTCGTTGCGGCTGCTGCAGCTGTGATGACAGCTTGTAACAAAGTAGACGATTTGCCAAATTATGGCAATGGTTCTGCCCCTCAATTGACTGCTTCTGCTGCTTCTGTAGCGGCAGCACCTGCTGACTCTTCAGCAGACTTAATTACTTTCAGTTGGACCACGCCTGCCTATGCAGCTGACCCCTCTACCTTTAAGTATATTGTAGAGATTGACGCGGCAGGTAATGGTTTTGCCCATGCGGCTTCAAGAACTGTTATCGGTTCTTTGTCTACCACCTTTACAGGAAAGGAAATGAACAATGTTTTATTGGGTCTGGGTTTTGCTTTCAACGTTGCGGGTGATGTTGAAGTAAGGGTAATTTCCTCTTACGGAAACAACAACGAACGTTTGACTTCAAACGTGGTTACCGTAAATGCCACACCGTATAAAGTTCCTCCTATTGTTCCTTTGCCCCTTTCTCAGCATTTGTATATTGTGGGAGGTGCCACTGATTTCGGATGGAGCAACCCGGCTCAAATGGATCCTGTTCGTGAATTGACTCGCTTGAACGAAACAACCTGGGCAGGTATTTATCATTTGAATGGCGGACAAGGCTATTTGCTGTTGCCGGATGCTGGCAGCTGGGCCAACAAATACAGCGTACTGGACAATAGTATTCCTGGCGCTGCCAATGGAGGTTCTTTCGGATTTAATAATCCTCAGGATTTCCCGGGTAATGTTGCTCAGGGAGACAACTGGTACAGAATGACCTACGATTTTCAGTCTGGAAGATACACTGTGGTGAAGGAAGACCACGCATTGGGAGCGAACCTGTATATTACGGGTGATGCTACGAATGATGGTTGGACAAACAGTCCTTCGCCAGCACAACAATTTACCCAGTTGACCAATGGTATTTTTGAAATCACCATGTCTTTTGTGCCAGGTAAATTGTATAAATTTTTAAATACACTAGGTCAGTGGCAACCTCAATTCGGAGGCGATTCAGCTACTGGTACTACATTGGGTTCTAACTATGGTGGTGGAAATGATCCTGCTGCTATACCAACACCAGCTACAGCTGGCAACTATAAAGTACGGGTAGATTTCCATGCAGGAACCTACACGGTAACTCCTCTATAATAATAGTGATATAATTTTAAAAAGTGGATTGCGAAAGCAGTCCACTTTTTTTATGTACCAATCTTATGAAATCAGTATTTACCTTTAATTTTAAATAAAATATACGCAAATGAAGTATTTGTTGCCCTTGATTTTATGCTTTGTCATTGCATGTACATCCTCTAAAGTAACAACACGCGGAGCTGCTTCCAAAGAGTCAATCGTCGTCAATGGTAAAATATTTACAGCCCTGTATCAGCAACAGTCGGCTGAATACAAAGCATTGTGTTTACAGGCGTATCATGTAGCAACAGGAAAACTTATGCAATCGGTATCCCTTGCAACGACTCAATCAGGCTTTCCCAAGGCCATTATAACCGATATTGACGAGACGGTTTTGGACAACAGCGCATTTGCAGTTCACCAGGCATTGATGGGAAAAGAATATGTGGCAGCAGATTGGTATGAATGGACCGACAAAGCCATAGCAGATACGGTTCCGGGAGCGCCTTCTTTTTTGAAACTGGCTGGAGCAAAAGGAGTGGAAATTTTCTACATAACCAACAGAGAGGAAAGGGAAAGAGCATCCACTTTAAAAAATTTACAACGGTTTGGATTGCCCAATGCAGACGAGCAACACCTGATCACTAAAAACGGAACCTCCAGCAAAGAGCTGCGCAGGCAACAAGTGGCTGCTACGCATGAAGTCATTATGCTCATAGGAGACAATCTAGCTGACTTTAGCAATTTGTTCGACAAGAAATCACAGCAGGAGCGAAGCGCGAATACAGCCATTTCCTTTAATCAATTTGGGGATAGGTTTATCGTCATTCCCAATCCGGGATATGGAGACTGGGAAGGGGCATTGTTCAACTACAATTATAAACTCAGCTCCGCCCAAAAGGATTCATTCATCCGGTCTGTCTTGAAAAACTATTAGAAACTTCTGTTGGGGTCGAAATTCTCTAACTCTTTGCTAACTGCATTGAGGAAAGTAGAACCCAATCCACCATCAATGATACGGTGGTCGTAGCTGAGGGAAATGTACATCATGTGGCGAATGCCAATAGTATCTCCCTGGGGCGTTTCAATCACCATAGGTCTTTTCTTAATGGCGCCTACCGCCATAATAGCTACCTGAGGTTGGTTGATAATAGGAGTGCCCATAATGCTTCCGAAAGTACCCACATTGGTGAGGGTAAACGTACCGCCCATTGTATCATCGGGTTTTAATTTGTTGTTTCGGGCAGCATTGGCCAATCCATTCACTTGTTTGGTGAGTCCTACCAGGTTCAACTGATCGGCGTTTTTAATAACCGGAACAATCAGATTGCCAGAAGGAAGGGCAGTGGCCATGCCAATGTTCAAATCTTTTTTGATGATGATTCTGTCGCCGTCAACAGAACTACTCATCATAGGGTATTTCTTGATATTCTTTACAATGGCTTCAATAAACAATGGGGTGAAGGTGATTTTTTCTCCTTCTCTTTTTTCAAATTCTTTTTTAACACGCTCTCTCCAAAGTACCAGATTGGTCACATCACATTCTGCAAAGCTAGTTACGTGAGGGCTGGTTCTTTTACTGTCCACCATGTGTTTGGCAATCAGTTTTCGCATCCGATCCATTTCCACGATTTCAACATTCCCCTGGAATACAGCCGGAGCTTGGTTACCAACAGGAATAGGCTCATTACCTGCAGTCATAATTGGAACAGCAGCTGGTTGAGATACAGTTTCTTGACGAACGGGCATATTTCCATTGGATCTATTGGCTACATAGGCAAGAATATCTTTTTTGCTTACTCTACCGTCTTGACCCGATCCAGGGAGTTGTTCTAATTCGCTCATGCTAATGCCTTCGCTTTGGGCGATGTTAAGTACCAAAGGTGAGTAGAATCTTACTCCGTTAGAGGAGGCGAGGGGGGCAGGAGCAGCGCTAGGTTGGTAGGGGATTTCTTCCACTACTTTGGCCTCTTCGTATTCTTTCTTGGGAGCAACAGGGGCTGCTGTAGCAGCGGGTTGTCCTGCAGTGGCACCCACTTTTATTTTTGCTATGACGGTTCCGATGGGAACCACATCATTCTCGTTAAACAATATCGCTTCTATTACTCCTTCTGCGGTAGAAGGAACCTCGCTATCAACTTTGTCTGTGGCGATATCCAACACTGTTTCATCCATCGCTACTTTATCACCTGCTTGCTTGTGCCATTTCAAAATGGTGGCTTCCATAATGCTTTCCCCAAGCTTGGGCATAATCAAGTCTACTAAACTCATAAAATGAATCGCTTAATTTCTAAAATAATATAGGCAAATGTAAGCAAAAAGGGGTTAGTTGTATGGAACTTATATTAATTTAATTCTTAATAAATCCAGTATCTAAAAGACTAATTTCTAAGGACTATTTAGCGGCTTGATTGTCTGCCAACATAAAGGTCCTGAGTAGGTTCAAGGCATTCATGGCAGTGAGTTGGATGTTTTTTGTACGGTCAAATCTAAAATGGAATGATTGAGTGATGAGTTTTTGACGATTGCCCACAGCTACCCATACAGTGCCTACTGGTTTATCTGGCATGCCTCCATCAGGGCCCATAATACCAGAAACAGCAATGGCATAATCTGTTTTGATATTGTTCAACAATCCGTTTGCCATTTCTTTCACCACCGCTTCACTCACAGCGCCTTCTTGCATGAGTGTGTCTCTTCTCACCCTAAGTAAGTCTTCTTTGGATTGATAGGAATAGGAAACAATACTGCCTTCATAATAGGCTGAGGAACCGGGCTTGGAAGTAAGTAAATGAGCAATATATCCACCAGTACAGCTCTCTGCCGTGGCAACGTTTTTTTGTTGTTTCAGCAACAGATTACCCACAATGCTTTCCATGGGTTCATCTTGGTTGGTGATGAGGTATTCTTTTACCAATAGTTGTAATTGTTCAAACAAGGCTTTTAATTCCTTTTCAATGATTTCTTTTTGTATACCGCTACTGGTTAAACGCAAACGAACCAATCCATAATTGGGTAAATAAGCCAATTTAACATGGGTTGGCAAATGAGTTTCAAAATCTTCTATCAGATCAGCCAACATGGATTCTCCAATCCCGAAAGTAATGAGTGTTTTGTGGCTGATGTAGGGCAATTCAAATTTTTCAGATAGTTTTTTAAGCACTTGATTTTCCATCAGTCCTTTCATTTCATGTGGCACTCCGGGCATGCTTACAAAAATTCGATTGTTTTGCTCAAACCACATGCCGGGTGCTGTTCCCCTGGGATTAATCAATACGGTAGCAGTATCGGGCACTTCTGCTTGTTTAATATTCCGAGGGGTCAAGGGTCTTTTGAAAACATTTTCAAACAGATGGGTTACGTTTTTCAAAGCTTCTTCGTTGACGACCATCTTGCCGTTAAAGTATTTACACAAAAGTGGCTTGGTGATATCATCAGCAGTGGGCCCCAATCCTCCTGTTATCAGAATAATGGAAGCATGGGCTGCTTCTTCATCCAGTGCTCGCCATATTTCATCCCATCGGTCGCCCACCGCCACTCTTCTGTTTACGCGGATACCAATTTTATTTAACTCTTGGGCAATCCAGGCGCTATTGGTATCAATCACTTGACCAATCAGCAATTCGTCTCCAATGGTAATAATAGATGCAATCATAATGATTCAAAAGTAAAACAATAATATAAACCCGTGAGATTGATGGTAAATTTCGGATGCTTTTGATTACTTTCATGTTTTGTTCAATCAAATACTTGTATAAACAAATCGTTATGGAACAACAACACTATGGAAATCACGTGCGAAAAGTGCCAAAGGCCTATTATGCAGGGTTGTTACTATTGCTGCTGGTAATGATATTGGCAGTCATTTTTTCGTGCAACTATACCGCTGCTATGGGTGGATGGTTGCTGCCGATTTCAATTGCTTCTATGTCATTGGCTGGATTGTTCATGGCGGCTTTTACCCGAACATTTGCTTTGAAAGTACAGGACAGAGCCATTCGGGCAGAGGAAAACCTGAGGCATTTCATGCTTACAGGAAAGCCATTAGATGCAGCTCTTTCCCTTCCTCAAATCATTGCGCTCCGATTTGCATCCGATCAAGAATTGCCTGCATTGGCTGAAAGAGCAGTCAAAGAAAAATTAAGCAACAGACAAATCAAAGAATCTATCCAGCATTGGAAAGCTGATCACCACAGGGTATAAAGATTCTTGCTTATAATTTTGACAATATGTATACTACCGAAACCAATATACGGGTACATTATGCGCTTACCGACCAGATGGGCTTTGTCTATTATGGACATTACGCACAGTTCTATGAGATAGGCCGTACCGAAGCCATTCGCGCCTTGGGATATACCTATAAAGACATTGAAGCATTAGGGATTATCATGCCAGTAGTAGACATACATTTCAAGTTTTTACAGCCAGCTCGGTACGACGATTTGCTGACCATCAAAACAATGCTCAAGGAATTGCCCAAACAGCACAAAATTGTGTTTCATGGTGAAATTTACAATGAAGCCGGAAAGCTGTTGAATGTAGGAGAAGTTACCTTGTATTTTATGGAAGCCGATGGGATGAAAAAATCCCAGATGCCGGATCCTTTAATGGATAAATTGGCCTCTTTTTTTGAATAGAGATACGTCTATCTGCCAGTCATCCCATCTACACTGACTTTGCCAGGGCCTACCAGCAACAAGGCCAAGTAGGCGCCCAGATATAAGGCGGCCATTTCTCCTTTGCCAAAAAAATCATGATTGTTGACCATGAAAAGTGCCACCACCATGACAATGATGATAGGAATGGCAGCAAGTCTTGTAAATAGACCAATCACGATAAAAAGGGCGCAGAAGAATTCAGCGAAAATTACCAACAATAAAGAGGTGGTACTCCCAATGCCCATGAAGTCCATGAAATGAGATTTATAGGCAGCAAAATGAACCAACTTGTCATAGCCATGGCTCATCATCAAGATGCCGAAGACAAGTCTTAATAAAAGCGTGGCAGTGTTGAATGCCCCTGCAGAATAATGAGTTGTAATAAGTCTTTTCATAAACAGAAATTGTAAATCTTCAATTCTCAATAAAAATAAAGCATCAGCTTCACATACTAAAATATTATTTTTTCATTCTTTTAACAGCTTTCATCAATTAATTCTATGGTCATGATGCTAATCTGCTAGAGATTTGTGTGGTTAAATAATCAGCTAAGAATGCCTTGTGATATTTACCTTTGTATTCGCATTGATTAACCCATCATACTATGGTCAAGCCTATTCAGTTATTCTTGTTTCTTTGTTTTTTCTCGTTTACGCTAGCAGTAGCACAACCCACTCATCCCCATTCTGGTATCGAACAAAAGTATTTACAAGCCAAGGCTTTTGTGTTGGCAGGAGACTATGCTTTGGCCTATCCCATTTTGAAAGAGTTGAAAGGGCAGCTTCATGAAATGCAGCAACCCAATGAAGTATTTACTGCCGAAGATGTAGTGTATTCGTATGTATTATGTGAGTTAAAAATGATGCTTGGTACTGCTCCTGAAAATGCAGAGACATTCATATCGCAGGGAATCACTGAGTCCAAGAAGCAGTTGATGCAATTTCATTTGGCCCACTACTATTTTGTAAACAATGCGTTTGATAAAGCAGCTCAGCATTTCGAAAACGTTTCTTTCGACCAATTAACCAATGAACAATTGGCAGATGCTAAATTTGAGAAAGCTTATTGTTATTTCAACCAGAAGCGCTTTGATGCGGCAAAAGGGCTGTTCGATGAAATTCATCAGATTCCTACACACAAGTATTATTTTCCTGCTAATTACTACTATGGATTTATAGCCTATTATCAAAAAGATTATACGGCAGCATTGCAATCTTTTCTGTTGGTTGAATCTGATCCTTCTTATGCCCAGGTAGTCCCTTACTACATTACCGATTTGTATTATTCCAAAGGAGAAAAGGAGCGGGCCTTGCACTATGGGTCAGCAGCCTTAGACAAAAGAGTGGGCAATTATTATGAAAAAGACCTCCGATTGTTACTGGGGCAATTGTATTTCGAAAAGAATGATTTTGGAAAAGCCCTTCCTCTGATTGAATATTATACCGGCCGAACCAAAGATATTTCTAATGAAGTGTTGTATGAACTGAGTTTTTGCTATTATTCCACCCAGCAAAATGCTAAGGCCATTGAAGGGTTTAAGCTGTTGTCAAGCAGCAAAGATTCGTTGGGTCAAAACAGCATGTATTTGCTCGGAGGTTTGTATTTGCAACAAGAAGATAAAATTAGTGCCAGAAATGCTTTCCAATATTGCGCTTTCAACAACAGCAATATCACTCAGCAGCGTATTTCTCGATTCAATTATGCTAAGCTTTCCTATGAGTTGGGCTTTCAAGACATCGCGCTACAGGAGATACAACTGTATCTATCTGACTATCCTGCTGCAGACAATCAAACAGAGGCCAAGGAATTATTGATTCATATATTGGCCAACACCAACAACTTTAAAGAGGCATTGGTGATCTATCAATCGATGGGTAGCCCTACAGCCACGATGCAAAAGATCTATCCCAGATTGTTGTATGGAAGAGCCATGGAATACCTCAATGATCAGCGAGCCGACTTGGCAGACAGTTCTTTAGCTGTCATTACGGCGCTCTCAACTGCTGATCCTGTGTTTTATTATGCTCATTTCTGGAGGGCTGAATTGGCTTACCGCAGCCAGCAATATGACCGTTCATTGGAATGGATGCTTTTGTATTTGCAGGGAAATCCACCCACGCAAGGGGAGGTTAATCTTACGACGGCTAGATACATTTGTGGATACAGCTTGTTTCAACAAAAACAATATACCAAAGCCCTGGATTATTTTGAACGAATCGTCAGTGCTTCACCCAGTAGCAGTAATATACAACAAGACGCCTTCTATAGGATGGCCGATTGTTTTTACATGCTTAAAAATTATTCAAGGGCACTAAGCTTGTATGAAATGGCTATTGACAACAAACTCAGTGCAGCAGATTATGCATTGTATCAAAAAGCCATGATTGTCGGAATCAAAAGCAGCAAAGAAAAAATTTGGTACTTGAATGCGCTTGCTGATCATTTCCCCAATAGTAATCTTCTGTGGGATGCCCAGATGGAAATTGCAGCCACCTATCTTTCAGATGAAAAATTTGCCAATGCCATCCCTTATTTAAATAAAGTGATTGCGTCCAATCAGGCGGCAGGCTTGAAGCCTAAAGCTTTATTGAAATTAGGGTTGGCTTACTACAATAACAATGACAACCAAAATGCCTTGGTTGCTTTCAAAGAATTGATTCGACTCTATCCTCAGTCCACTGAAACCGATGAAGCCAGTTCTGTTATTAAAGACATTTATGTAGAAGAAGGCCGACCAGATGAATTTGTCGATTTGTTTCGTGCCAATGGCATACAAGTTTCTGTTTCTGAAGCCGATTCCCTGAGCTACACATCAGCCCTTGCTAAATTCCAAGCGGGTGATTGCAGCGCCGCAAACATTGGATTTGCTAACTATCTGTCTCGGTACAATGCAGGATCTTATCTAGTGGAAGCCAATTATTATTTAGGTCTTTGCGCGCAAAAAAGCAGCGACTGGGCCAGCCTGATTAAGTATTTTGGATATGTCAACAGCAAAGGGGTGAGCAAATATTTTGAAACAGCTACCCTTGCTTTGGCAAGGACTTATTATTTTGAATTAAAAGACTATGCTGCTGCCAGAAATTATTTTGAATCCTTGCAATTGAATGCCAATCTTCCCGAAAACAAATTAGAAGCGCTTCGGGGTCTTATTAGATGTTATTATCAATTAAAAGATTACCTCGTGGCCAATAACATCGCCATCGAATTATTGTCCAGTAAAGGCATTAGCACCGATGACAAAGCGATTGGTTACTTGGTTTTGGGAAAATCGCAACAAATGAACAATGATTGTGTCAATGCCTTAGCTTCTTTCAAATCCTGTTCAGCCATCAGCAAAGGGGTTTGGGGGGCAGAAGCCCGATACGAGACCGCTGCTTGTTATTTTTTGATGGATAATTTTTCGGCCGCAGAAAAAGCAGCTATGTCAGTGATTAAAGAAACAGGTTCTTATGACTTTTGGCTGACCAAGTCGTATATTTTATTGGGAGATCTTTTTGTTAAAAAGAAAGACTTTTTCAATGCCAAAGCAACTTTTGAAAGTGTGGCGAAGAATGCTTCGGTTGTTTCGCTTAAGGAGGAAGCACAGCAAAAGTACAACCAGGTTGTAGTGTATGAACAGCAGAGAATTCAATAATTCAGCATGCGCATTAATAATAATGATTCTAATTTAGTTGAAATGAAAAAAATATTTGCATTGATTATTTTTTCGCTGACCTGCCAGCTGGCATTGGCGCAAAAAGACACCACCAAGAAGCAGACAGTCGACATCGTTTCGGCGTACCAGCCAGAACTCAAGCCTGCCAATAAAATCAATGTTTCTGGAAGTCCACTGTCTGCAGATACCAATAAATTCGTTAGGCCCTATAATATTCCTGCTTACAATCTAATCTATAGTTATCAGTCTATCCCGTTAAAGCCATTGGCTTTGCAGCAAGACTCATTATTGTACCTGGGCGCTACTAAGTATTGTAAAGCAGGTTTTGGCAACTTGCGTACACCTTTTATTTCAGCCGCTGCGAGCTTTGGTGATCCATCCAGCTATTTGGCCAATATATACGCCACGTATACTTCTTCCAAAGGAAAAATAGCCCATCAGGATTACGCATTGTTTTCAATAAAGGGAA
>CANGBQ010000035.1 GCA_947451985.1 Chitinophagaceae bacterium
CATTGCAGCCGCGATTGTTGCTGGTTGGTAGGGGTCAATATAGATGGCCGTGTCTCCTCCCACTTCTGGCATGCAGGATAAATTAGAAGTAATGACAGGAATTCCGCTGGCCATGGCCTCCAATATCGGTATACCGAAGCCTTCAAATACAGAAGGATAAATCATGGCCGTGGCTGATTGATAAATGGCGGGAAAGTCTGAAAATTCCAATGATTGATTTTCCATCAGTGTATCATATAGAAAAATCACTTGGTCAGTTAGGTTATTTTTCAGTACAAAATCTTTGACAGTAGCCAGGTACTTTCCGCCCTTCCCAATCACCACCAGCGGTATTTTTTTTGCCGGAGGCATCAATAGCAAGGCCTTGCAGAGATTCAACAAGTTTTTTCTCTCTATCACCGAACCCACGTACAAGAAAAATTGCTCAGGTAGATTGTATTTTCTTTGAATGGCTTGTTTCTGTTCCGTTGATATCGTTTGGTAAAAACCAGCATCACAACTTTGGTAACAAACCGATATTTTTCGGGAATCTATGTGATAGAATTCAATGATGTCTTTTTTGGTTTGTTCGCTGATGGCAATGATGTGATCCGCATGTTTACATGCATTCTTGCATTTGTATCGATAGATGAGCTGGTCTATCGGATTGTATTGATGGGGGTATCTTTCAAAAATCAGGTCGTGCATCGTCACTACCGATTTAATACCGCTGTGCTGAATGCCAAAGGGGATTTCATGACTTAATCCATGGTACAAATTGATGCCATATTGCTGCAGGTCATTTTTGACAAATCTGCTTCGCCACCAGCCTTTGAAAAGCTTTTTAAAAAATCCGGTAGGAGTAACCACATGACAATTGGAATAGGCAGTGGCTTGGAAACGAGAAGTGATTTTGGGTGCCAGTAAATAATACTCATTGCCTGCAAATTGCTTGGCAAGAGAATCTACCAATGTTCGGCTGTAGTTGCCAAGCCCGGTGTTGTTTTGATAGATTCTTTTGGCGTCAAAAGCAATTTTCATTCACTTGATTTTCAAAACAAATATAATTCCAATAAATTATATCTATTGATGGAAAGTGTCAGAGAAGATAAGTATGTTCGTAAAAAATTTCAATATGGATGTAAAATCATTGATAGAAGCTGCTTGGAGTAATCGTGATTTATTGCAACAAGAAAATTACCAGCAAGCGGTCAAGGCCGTGATAGAACAAGTAGACAAAGGCCAATTAAGAACTGCCGAGCCTGTTGGTGCAGAATGGCAGGTAAACGAATGGGTCAAGCAAGCCATTCTGTTGTATTTCGCCATTCAACCCATGGAAACCCATACTTTGCCGCCCTTTGAATTTTATGATAAAATGAAATTGAAAAGTGGATACAAGGAATTGGGGGTACGCGCTGTACCCCACGCCGTTGCCCGATATGGCGCTTATCTTGCCAAAAATGTAGTGCTCATGCCATCCTATGTAAACATCGGAGCCTATGTAGATGAAGGGACCATGGTAGATACATGGGCCACAGTGGGTAGTTGTGCACAAATTGGCAAGCATGTTCATCTGAGTGGAGGAGTAGGGATAGGCGGTGTTTTGGAGCCTTTGCAAGCAAGTCCTGTGATTATCGAAGATGG
This sequence comes from Chitinophagaceae bacterium, assembly GCA_947451985.1. GTDB lineage: Bacteria > Bacteroidota > Bacteroidia > Chitinophagales > Chitinophagaceae > Ferruginibacter. The sequence continues at coordinate 1,624 of CANGBQ010000035.1, forward strand.
CTGCTTTATTGGAAGTCGTTGCATTGTCGTGGAAGGGGTTCGGGTAGGCAAAGAGGCAGTATTGGGCGCCAATGTGGTCTTGACTCAATCCACCAAAATCATTGATGTAAGTGGCGCAGAGCCGGTAGAAACCAAAGGGTATGTTCCGGAAAGAAGTGTGGTGATTCCCGGTAGCTACACCAAGAAATTTCCAGCAGGTGATTACCAGGTTAGCTGTGCCTTGATTATTGGAAAAAGAAAACCGAGTACCGATCTTAAAACAAGTTTGAATGATGCGTTGAGAGAATTCAATGTCGCCATCTAATCTCTCATTGTATACTCATTAAAAAAGCTCCAATTAATTGGAGCTTTTTTATATATGCTATTGAACACATTAAGCTTTGGGCTTGGATACAGTAAACACCCTTGATAAGTTGAATCCAAATCTGATTTCTCCTTTACCCCAACTGCTGGTGGTTTTGGTGATGAAGGCTTTCTCGTTCATACCTGAGCAATTGGAGAAATGCAATTGGAAAACGTGGCCACCGGTTTCGATATCAAATCCGATGGATAATGGATTTTTCATGGTAGAGAACAAGGAACCAGCGGTATTGTTGTTTTCTTCATTTTCTCCAAGGTTTCGTAGGATGTAATGATAATCCACCACAAATGCTGTGCGCTTGGACAGCTTGTATCTTGCCCCCAATCCCAATGCATAAATATTGTTAGGATCGGTAGAAAGTGGAACAATATTTAAATGAACCAGCGTAGAGGACAACTGCGCGCTGAATTTTTCATTGAATTTTCTTCCTACAATGATTTCGTGGTAGTATGCCAATTTGTTGGTGTAATAATTTCTTTCAGGATAGATGCCTGGGGTGGTGCTGGCGGTCATTCCACTGACCAAAACCACAGAAACGGGAGAGGGTCTGCTGCCACCGGTTGACTGCTGGATAGGGCGATATTTTACAAACGCATCCCACTCTTTATCAAAAGTACTTCTGCCTATGCCAACGGTTAAGTTGTTCAAAACGCCATAATCAAAGCCAAAGCGCATGGTGGCTTGGTCCAAACCATACAGATTGGAAAATCCAGAATTGAGCAGCCCAAATCGGTGAAGGATTCTTACGTCCAACACGCCTTTGCCAATGAACTCGATGGAGTGTCCATTGATGACGCGGCTCGATTTAAAAGCGTTTTTAATATACTCTTTGGGTTTGTCCCCGTTGTCAATTGAAGATAAAAGGTCATCTTGTGCAAAGCCTACCTGTGCTAAACAAATCAGCCCAAGGGTGTAAATGAGTTTGGATATTTTTACAGACATGTTGTTTATTTTATAAGAGAATAAGTACAGTTAATTTTAATTTTCGCATCTTTTGCCAGCTTGTCTTTTACGACGCCTGGAATATGAATATTGTAGTCTTCCAATACCACCACAAACTCTGAAGAGGCTGCAACAGTTTCGCCCGTAACTTTCATGGTGCCTTTTGCCACGATCTCTTTTTTAACGCCATGTATTTCAAGGGTTCCTTTTACTTCTACTGGATAGTTGCCATCTTTTGAAAAATTCACTTTGTCGATATTGGTGATTTTACCGCTGAATGTCGACTTGGGAAACTTATCGCTTTCCATATAGTTTTCGTTGAAATGGTCCTGCATTGGCTGGCTCCAGAATTCAAATCCTTTTACCAACATCGAGGATTGCATTTGTCCGGAAACGGCATCAAATACAGACATAACTGCTTTGTTGGTGCCTGATATGTTTTCAACGCCAGTGCCGGCATCAAAAAATGCAGTTCCTGTTTTAGTAGAGTACAGTTTTTTTTGTCCAGCAGCTTGAAAGCTGATGAAAGCAACCAAGCTCCATAGAATGATTTTCTTCATGTATAGATTATTTGTGTGATGAATGGTAAATGAAGCAAAGCTTCAAAAAGATATTTTTTTCAGATGGCAGCAAACTCATGCCGTCATCTGCTGCGGGGAAATCAAAACCGACATAAATTCCTTTAATCGCAGCTGGTTTGCCAGGTAAAAGAGCGGACTTGCTTTTTTCAAATGCGAGGCTGTCAAAACTAAAGTTGATAAAGGCTGATTCTCCACATTCCATCGTAATGGTATGATCGGATTCCTTCACTTCTTTGACGATACCTTCCACAGCAATGTTCTGGTCTTTGATTTTCTGACCAAAGCTGCTGTCTGTTGAGAGTTTTTCGAGCAATTGGGCGCTTTTGAAAATGGCCGTTGGCTCAGACTCTTCTGCGGTAGCAGGTTTACTCATGAACAGGTTAACGACAGAAAAGAATGCTTTCAATGTTTTATCTGGCGCCAACCAATAGCTGCTGATGCCAACAACAGTTCCAATGAGTAGGACCGTCAATACAAATTTTACAATTTTTTTCATGCTCAAAGCCAAGTTGATTGGAATTAATTGGTGTAGGAATGGCCGCCATTAATCCAGTCGGTGATGGTTTGTTTATCAGGCGTGCTCAAAGGGCTGCCTATAGGCATACGGTCACTTGATACTGCTGAATTGATCGCATCCCAATGAGTAACGATGCTACAATCACTGTCGAAATTGAAATTTCCTGCGCTACCGCCATTGGTGTGACAACTTCCGCCACTGCACTGACTATTAATGATGGCTTTTACATTTGTATACTGAGGTCCTTCAACAGAACCAGCTACAATGCAACTCCCTGGGTACAAGGTTTCAGCTTTGTCGTAATAACAACTTGAAAAAACCACGGTGGTGAGTAGGCCTAAAATCAATGGAGCAATATTCTTATTCATATTTTTCTGTTTTTTAAAAATCACTTATTGTATTAGTTGTTCAGTTTTCCTTGAATAACCCACTGATCGAAAACAGTCAATGCCCAGTTGGTGGGCAAGCTTGAACCACTTGGCATATTGAATGAGCCATATGTAGTGTTGGTATTGAATACGCAATTGCAAGCAGGACTTGTATTGCCTTTTAGTCTTCCAGCAATCAATTTAGCATTGGCGTTAACATTTGAATAAGTAGTATAACTGTTGCCGTGACAACTTTTACAAGACTGTAAATTGGGAGAAACGCTATTTGCAAAAGAGATAGTGGTAGGAGAGTATGCTACAGTAGCTTGCACAGTGCCCGTACATCCAGCCGCAGATTTTGCTGTAATAGTATAGGTGCCGGGTGCCAAGCTAGTGAAAGTAGAACTCGCTTGGAAAGTAGTGCCATCTTTGCTGTAAGTGAATGTGCCGGATGCGCCACTAGCCGAAACCGTTACAGATCCATAGTCGGAAGCAAGACTGGTGCATTTGGTAGTAGCAGCTGTGGTACTTGTTGTCGTAACACTGATCGTTACGCCTGTACAAGAACTGGCAGAACCTACGGTAACAGAGGTGGTGCCAGTACAACCATTTGAATTTTTAGCAGTGATGGTATAGGCTCCGGCAGCCAATCCACTGAAAGTAGTTCCAGATTGAAAGTTGGTGCCATCCTTGCTATAGGTATAACCCGCTCCCACAGGAGAAGTTACTGTAATAGATCCATTGCTTTGACCAGTCGTTGCATCTACTTTAGTAGCTACAACAGTAATGGTAACACCTGTACAAGGATTGACAGATCCTAAAGTAACCGTGGTAGATCCTGTACAACCAGTCGCATTTTTAGCAATAATGGTATAGTTGCCAGTGGGTAAATTACTGAAAGTAGTACCCGACTGATAACTTGCACCTCCGTCTTTACTATAAGTATAACCGGCGCCCAAAGGAGCAGTTACTGTGATTGATCCATTGCTTTGACCAGTAGTGGGGTCCACTTTGGTAGCAGTAACGGTGATGGTCACCCCTGAACAAGGGTCATAATTACCTACGTTCACTTGTGCAGTTCCGGTACATCCATTTTCATTTTTAGCAGTAATCGTGTATGTGCCTGCTGTCAAGCCAGTGAAGGCTCCGCTGCTTTGAAAAGTATTTCCATCAATACTATACGTAAAACTGTTTCCACCCGAAGTTGCAGTGGCATTAATAGATCCTTTGGACTGAGCCAAAGTATCAGGAACAGCCGTGGTGGTGATGTCAATGGTTACACCTTGACAACTGGGTGGGTTGACATTGCCACCAGGAAGGTCGTGTTTGCAACCAGTCATAAAATAAGATGTCAATACGATAGAGATGATCAACATCAGTGCAGCGCTTTTTTTCATAATGCGAGGCTTTTGAGCTTGTTAAAGTAAAAGAGGGTTTATCTATATATAGATGCAACAAATATTCTTTTTTTCAGAATGAATACGAAAAAAAAAATACCCATGGGCATTTAAGTTAACAGGTTGTTAACGTATGTTAAAAAAAACAGATAAATAGTTGAGGGCTAATTGGTTCGAAAGATTTCCTGGATTTTGCCCGTTAAGTCGGTTTCTTTCATTTTACAGGCAATATTGATCATGTTTTTAAAGGCAGTGGCATGCGAAATGCCATGACCGATGATGACGGGTTTGGCTACACCCAATACAGGTACGCCGCCATAGGCTTCGAAATTGAAGCGATCAAAATGTTCATCTTGGATATTTCTGCGTTGCACGATGTCGTACACGCTTTCTGCCAGCTTCAATACTACATTTCCGGTAAAGCCATCGCAGACCATCACATCGGCTTTGTTTAACAAAATATCCCTGCCTTCGATGTTGCCTACAAACCGGATGTGTTGGTTGTCTTTCAACAAAGGGTAGGCGGCTTGGGCCAATAGATTTCCTTTACCTTCTTCTTCACCAATGTTCACCAGCCCTACTTTAGGTTGGTTGACTTTTAAAATGTGTTCTGCAAACAAAGCCCCTAAAACTGCAAATTGATTTAGGTTCTCGGGTTTGCAATCAGAGTTAAGGCCTACATCTACCAACAGTCCCAATGAACCGTCTTCTCTGGGAATATAGGCGCCAATCGTAGGACGAATCACCCCTTCAATCGCTTTGATGCTGAACAATGCGCCTACCATCATGGCACCGGTATTGCCGGCACTGATGAAGCCATCGATTTTGTCAGAAGCTAATAAATGGAATCCGATGGCAATAGAAGAATGCTGTTTTTCTTTCAGTGCTTTGGTGGGGTGTTCGTGCATTTCAATTACTTCGGAGGCATGCACAATAGAATAGGCAGTAGCCGGTATTTGACTTTCCGCCAAATGTTCTTGTAAAAGCGATTTGTTTCCAATCAACACTAAATGAGCTGCCTCTTGATTGTTGGCAACAAAAGCTGCAACCCCTTTGACTGCTTCTGCAGGTGCAAAGTCGCCGCCCATCATGTCAATTCCGATTCGGATCATGGAAACAAATTTTAAATTAAAAATTCCAAAAACCAGATTGAAAAATCAATCAGGCATTTTGGAATCTGTCTTTTTAAAAAGAAAATATTACGCTTTGAGCGGCGCTTTTTCAGCTACTAGTTTTCCTTTGTAGTACAATTTTCCTTCGCTCACATGTGCACGGTGACGTACGTGAACTTCACCTGTGGTGGCGTCTTTGCTTAATGTGGGCTCAGTTGCCTTATAGTGTGTTCTTCTTTTTGCACTGCGTTGTTGCGAATGGCGCCTCTTTGGATTTGGCATGGTTGCTTATTTTTATTTATGAATACTTATTTTAATTGTCTTTGAACTTGTCTAATCCTTTCCAGATATTCTGAGCATTGTGCTCATTGTGTTTGATTTCCATCTGTTTCAGTTTTTCTAGAACTTCCACATTGCATTTGGGTCCGCCCATTTCTTCGAGGCTGCACATTTTTTGCATCGGGACACTCAACATCACAAACTCATATATCCAATCGCCTACCTGCAAGTGACTCTCATTCCTCGAAATATAAAAAACATCCGGGTCTTCTTCTTGATCATTCATCTCTTCCGGGTTGTCCACCAGCTTCACCAGCATTTTGAATTCGTCCCACAAATCCATTGTCAATGGATTGCCACAACGATCGCAAGTGACGTCAGCCTTTCCGCCTACTTCAAACTTTAGTAGCATGAAGCCAGTGTTTTTTTCGAGTGAAAGGGTAACATTGGTTTTTGCATTTGCAAAATCCTGGGCTTCCTTTTCTATAAAGAACTGATCATCCAACTCATAATTAAACTGATGCACACCGGGCTTTAATCCCACAAAAGCAATCTCAAATGCTCTCCTGTTAGCCATTGTGCTGCGTTTAAAAGGAGGGCAAAGGTAATGTTTTTTGTGATAAAATCAGCCCTGTTTTGTTCGATTTTATGGTCAAAACCTCCAAATCCACGCCCTTTGCCTACTTTTAGGGCTGTGAAATTGTCCAAAAAGAACATATTCTCGCTGATATTGGCCCTCTTTTGCCTGGCTATTCATTGGGCAGGAAGGCATCCGCTTTGGGTGGAAAATGCATATAGTCAGGGCTTTTTTCTACGGTTTTCGGCTGCTTTCCGATGGATGCTAGGGGCTTTCCCTTTCAGTGTGGGGGATCTGCTGTATGGAATATGGGCAGGGTGGCTGGTTTGGAAATCGGTTGTGTGGGTAAAGCGATGGTATGCACAAAGACAATCTTTACAATTCTATGTTTCAGCCATTCAATCGGCATGGATATTTGGCGCTAGCCTTTACTTACTATTCAATATATGCTGGGGATTGAATTACAATCGAAAAGGCATTGCCTGGCAAATGGGTTTCCATAAAGAAAAATATTCGTTACAAGATTTAGATAAAATAAATTCTTTCTTGTTGTCAAAAGCAAATCACACAAAAGAATTGCTTGATCAACAACATTACCGATATCCCAGTAATCAACAATTGTTTCGTCGTGCCATCCTAGCCTATGATTCCCTAACTCCATCTGCGTCCTTTGTGAATTATGCTCATCCTTGTGTAAAGTCATCATTATGGGGTTGGCTGGGAAACTACTTGGGCTTTTCGGGTTATTACAATCCATTTACTGGTGAAGCGCAAGTTAACACAGAGATGCCCCCATTTCTTCAGCCATTTGTTTCTTGTCATGAAATAGCCCATCAATTGGGGTATGCCAAAGAAAGTGAAGCCAGCTTTGTAGGATACCTGGCTGCAGTTGCGTCAAATGATACCTTATTTCAATATGCTGCTTATTTGGATGTTTTTGTTTCAGCAAATGTTAATTTGTATGCGGTAGATTCATTGTCTGCTATTCGTTACAGAAATCAATTGTCGCCTGCTGTGCACAAAGACTTGAAACAATGGATGGACTTTAATGAGGCGCATCAAAATCCAATAGAACCAATGATCAATTGGGTGTATGATAAATATTTAAAAGGGAATGAGCAGCAACAAGGGATGATGAGTTACAACCAGGTTACAGCTTTGCTGATTGCTTATTATAAAAATCAGAAAAACAATCACGAAATCAAACTAAAATGAATCTATTTGTAAAATGCGTTCTTTCTATCTTGCTGCCATTGATAGTGGGTGGTGTCAGTGGTTTTTTTACTGCAAGTTCAATTGAAGGCTGGTATATTACCTTGAACAAGCCGTGGTTCAATCCGCCCAACTGGATTTTCGGTCCTGTTTGGACGCTTTTGTATTTGATGATGGGCATTGCTTTTTTTCTGATTTGGAAAAGTGGTGCACCTGCCGACACTAAAAAAATAGCCATGACAGCGTACTTTGTTCAATTGGCTTTTAATTTTGCTTGGTCGCTGATTTTCTTCTACATGGAACAACCCGGATGGGCACTCGTGGATATTCTGCTCATGTGGGCAGCTATTTTTTATACCATTATAGCATTTGGAAAAATATCTACTAGCGCAGCATGGATGTTGGTGCCTTATATCAGTTGGGTAAGTTTTGCAACGGTGCTCAACTTTGCTATTTGGAAACTGAATTGACGGTTGCTTCTAAAACTTATTCTTCCACATCATACTTTCCACAGGTCTGTTGGGCTGGCCGCTGTACTTGGCGTTTTTCTTCTCATTGTATTTTACTTCAATTTCACCTTCAACGGGAAAGTAAATCAATTGGCCAATAGGCATTCCTTTATATACGCGTACAGGTTGTTTGACAGAAATTTCCAAGGTCCAGTTGCCGCAAAATCCAACATCACCTTTACCGGCCGTAGCATGGATATCAATCCCCAATCGTCCGGTAGAAGACTTCCCTTCTAAAAATGGAACATGTGCATGTGTTTCGGTGTATTCTTCAGTGACGCCCAAATAAAATTTACTGGGCAACAACACGATGCCTTCCTCAGGAATTTCAAAATGCTCGATGGTATTGTGCTCCTTGGCATCCAATTCATCATTGGTGTAGGTAGCCAGGTATTTGCCTAAATGAACATCATAACTGTTGCTGCCCAAACATTCGCGCAAATAGGGGGTAATTTTGATGGTGCCTTTCTCCATCTCCTCCAAAATTCTTTTATCACTTAAAATCATTTGTAACGAGCTTATTTGTTATTTTGTAAAAGTATATTTTTAGCGTTTCATTTTTAAATTTCAAGTTGCCCTATGCCGTTGGTTTATCAACAAAATATTAACGAGCACACAAAAATAGGCGTTTGGCAGATTATCGAGTCCAATTCTTATTTTTTGCATAGGGCGTCTTTTCAATATTCTATTTCGCATCCTCAAAAACAGTTGCAGCATCTGGCAGGCAGGTTTTTGTTGACCGAATTACTTCCTGATTTTCCTGTCGAGCAAATCAAAGTGTCAACGGAAGGCAAGCCTTATTTGACGGATGATGCATTGTTTTTTTCTATTGCCCACAGTAATGACATGGTTGCTGCCATCATTTCTAATAAGAAAGCAGGAATAGACATTGAAATGCCTTCTTCAAAAACGATTGCCATTCGGGATAAATTTTTGACTGCATCTGAGCAGGTGATTTTTGCCGAACTCGAGATGGATCAAGCCGCTCAACTCACGCTGGCCTGGAGCCTCAAGGAGGCCATATACAAATGGTATGGGTTGGGAGGGGTGGATTTTAAAAAGCAAATGAACATCCTGCGGATAAAAGAAACTGCCCCCGGATTATTTATTTCTGATGCAACTTTTCTTGCCGACAAATTAATGCCTTTGCAATTGAACAGTATGCTGATTGAAGGTCATTATTTAACTTGGACGCTTGACTGATTTTTTGATCTCTACTGTCCATTCTGCTCCACTATACACATGGTATTTTTCTGAAAAGCTGGCTTGATTCAAAGCGAATGACACCTGCATCAAACTATTGATGTATGCCAATGGTTTCATTTTTTTTACGGCACCAAAAGTGGATACATAGGGCATCGAACCTTCGTATATTTTTTTGTTGTTTTGATAGATGGTTACATCCATCCAGTCGCCCAGATTGATTTGTAGGCTTTTAAGTAAACTGTCCCCAATGTTGGTCCAAACATTCCCATATTGAATATCTAAAATCGGAATCGTCCCTTTGGTGCTTTGCTGGCTGATAGAGGGGGATTGATAGGGAATAGAAATAACTTCATTCGGCAATAACTTGCCCACTTGTTCAAACGAAATCACGCCGGCGGCTATTCTTGCTGCAGTATAGGCATACACATCTCTTCCATGAAAAGTGTATGACTTTTCAGAACCTTTTCTGCGGTTAATCGATTCATCTATTTGACGAATGGCTGCAATTCCTTCTGATTGAGCAATGAGTGTCAATGTTCCATTATCAGGGGTGACAATATAATGTCCTGCCTTTGTTTTCAACACCACAGATTGTCTGTTGGTGCCTACCCCCGGATCTACGACCGATACAAACACGGTACCACTGGGCCAGTAGGGGGCCGTTTGTTCCAGGCGATAGGCCGCTTCCCAAATATTATAAGCAGGTATTTCATGGGTCAGGTCAAATAATTTCAAACTGGAATCAACTTTCATGGCCACGCCTTTCATCGCCGAAACCGCGCCATCTTTTAATCCAAAGTCTGATTGAAAGACAACGATTTTATTTTGGGCAGGCGCCTGTCCATAAATAAGAATGGCGATGAATGGAATGACAAAAAATCGGGTTGATTTGAACATAAAAAATAATTTAAAACAGCGTTTACAATGAAGTAAACGCTTTGAATCTATGGGAATAGTGAAAAAAATTAGAAGTTAAAAGCCAGTTTGGTGAACAGCCTTCTGCCATTGAAGCCCATTTGTACAGATTCCCAAGGACCGCCTGCTTCGTTGTCAAAAGCCTCGTATCGTGCATTGGGCACAGCTGCAAAATTGGGATGAATATTCAATATATTGTCAATACCTGCATACAGGGTCACCTTTTTAGATAATTTATAGGATCCATATAAATCGACAGTTACTTTTGGCTTGTATATAAATTCTTCTTTTTGCATATTGTTTATATTCTGGTATCCATAATATTGATACATTCCTGTATCAGCATATTGCCACTCATATCCATCCATAACAACATACGGATTGATGCCAGTAAAGCTTCCTGAAATAGCTGGGTCACCAGGTCCACCAGTATATCTTTTGGTTGAATCTCCGCCCCATCCAAAACCAAGAGTCTTCATTTTGCCGAAGTAATTAACGTGACAACCAATCGTCCAATTTTTAATACTGTATTCTGCAGTAAGATTCAATTTTGCATTGGGAGCAGAAGCTTTCAAGAATGCCTCTTCGCGGTCGCTAAAGAATGTTTTACGATGCAAGTAACTATCATTAAGGGCATCTGGAATATTTACTTTATCAATCTTCATCGACTGATAGTTGGCAGCCAGCAATAATTTTAAATTGTTATTGCCGATTTTTTTGTTGTAGTCAATTAGTACATCCACGCCGTAATTGGTGGTGTTTACAGAGTTTGCAAAGAACTGAACAGTTGAAACATCTAACTGATTCATCTGATCAGTTAAAGCCGTAGGCAGAGAAGCATCACCGGCACTGAATAGTCCTGACAAAACGATTCTGTCTTTTACACTCACCATATACCCATCAACAGTTACTGTCATTCCAGGGATTGGCTTCCATGCAAAGCCCAGGCTTCCGTTCATAGAAGTTTCTTGCTTTAGCTTATCAATGCCAGCTATGCGTGTAATGGGGTCGTTGTTGTTGGCTATTCTTGAGTTAACCAAAACGCCTCCGTAGAAAGAAGTAAGGGTATTGCTAAAATTGATCTGTTGCAAAGAAGGTGCTCTGAAGCCTGTGCTGGCAGATCCCCTAAGGTTAAAATTGCTGGCAATTTTGTATCGACCGGCTAGTTTGAAAGTGGCAACTGATCCAAAATCAGAATAGTTTTCAAATCGAACGGCTCCATCCAACAAGAGTTCTTTAGAAAGATTCAATTCGGCATCTGCGTACAAACTGACGTTGTTTCGGGTCGCTTTCACTTCGTCATTCGGACTGAATCCAGGGAAACCCTGAGAGCCACCTGCCTGGTCAAACGCGTTGGTGTAAACTTTGTAAGATCCTTCTTCTCCACTATATATGGTGTATTGTTCAAATCTGTATTCAGCACCCAGTCCAAGGTTCAAGCCTTCCGCCACATTGCCAAAAGACTTACTGAAATCAAGGTTGGTCGTATTTTGTAAGAAATTGAATCCACCATCATCAAAATGGGTTTGTCTTTTTGTGCCAGGAATGATAATCATGGATGCGTTGTACGTTTTATCGCCATAAAAATGAAAATCATTTCTGCCGATGGTATTGCTCAAATCCCATTTCCAGCCTTTGATAAAATCCCCTTTTACGCCGGCAGCCAATGAAATGTCATTGATGATGGTTTGGATATGCGGGTTGTAATAAATTTCTCCATCAATTGCGGTGTGCATGATATTGTCGTCATAAACCAAATTTCCATTTTCGTCAACAGGGAACCTGCCTGGATTCCAGCTATAATTCCTGGTATACGCATACGCATCAGAGGCTTTGTTGTTGTATCCGCCGAATGCATACACCACTGTTTTCTTGCTGGCGCTGGTGGGTAATTCCATGTTGAACATGGTTCCGATGGTAGCCACCGATCCATCTCCAAATGCTCTTCTGCTGGCATTGAGTGGCAATGCGTTTTTATTGGTCCAAACGTTGGTATCTGCTACTTGGCGGAAGGTTTTTGCTTGGTTGAGATAATCCAATGAGATGTTCAGAAAGCCTCCGTTGTTGTTTAATTTGATTCCATGATTGGCAGAAAAAGTATAGGTACCTCCATCAATGGGGCGGCTGTAATAATACTGTTTGTCTTTTCTGGTTTGATATGAACTGTACTTGTCGTCATAGTAGCCTGCCCATCCGGTATTGATGGTCCAGTTGTTCACGTCTTTTTTTAATACAATATTCATAACACCCGCCATCGCATCCGATCCGTATTGTGCAGAAGCGCCGTCTCTGAGTATTTCAATTCTATCTACAGAAGATTGTGGAAATGCGTTTAAATCTACACCCGAATTACCGCGCCCTCTGGTGCCGAACAAAGCAACGAAGGCAGTTTGGTGTCTTCTTTTTCCGTTGATGAGTACAAGGGTCTGGTCAGGACCTAAACCCCTGAGGGTTCCCAGGTCAATATGATCGGCTCCGTCCGAACCGGTTTGTTTGTTGTAGTTGAAAGATGGTGCCGCCATGTTCAATACGGAAGTCAAGTCCATTCTTCCGGTAGGCAAACCGGCTTGGTTGATCTTGATGACATCCACCGGAACGGCTGTTTCTGTTTTGGCTCTTGCTGCCCCACGGGTTCCCAATACCACTACATCGCCCAGGTCTGCAGCGATTGCTTGTAGCGATACAACTACTGTTGCTGCATCGCCCCCCAGGACTGAAACTGTTTTATATCCAACTGAACTGATTTCGATGGATTGATTTTTTCTTATGTCCAAACTAGCGGATCCATCACTGTTGGTGGTAGCACCGCTATTCGTTTCTTTGATCGTGACTGAAGC